>VGKK01000079.1 GCA_016867095.1 Candidatus Omnitrophota bacterium
CTTGATAATTTAATTTTAATTCTCCTGTCATCCCCGCTTTGAAAAGCGGGTCCCGTTAAAAAGAAACTTTGTAACGGGACGGGGTTTTCTGGGTGTAACGGGGTAAATAATCTTGGGATGTCGTCTTGAGCACAATAAGTCTTTATATAGCGAAACCCCGCGGAGTATGTCAAAATTATCGAAGAGAATTTTGACATATCTTACGAAGCGGGGCAAGAGTACATTAAGTTTTGGGATGTCGTCCAATGGTAGGACACGAGAATTTGGGTCTCGCTATCATGGTTCGAATCCATGCGTCCCAGCCATTTTCGAGCCTGGACTCGAACCAGAACAGAGACTCGGAAATGGCAGAGAATCGAAAATCGAAAGTTGAAAATAGACGAGAATAGATTTTCGATTCGGTCAAATTTCGATTATCTATTTTCAAAGGAAGATAGATGGCATTTATATTTGAAAAACTTGATGTCTATCAAAAAGCTGTAGATTTTGCCGATAAAATATGCGAATTAACAAAGGCTTTCGCAAAAGGCAATTATTATCTTGCGGATTAGCTCAATAGGGCAGCCTTATCTATCTCAACAAATATAGCCGAGGGCAACGGTCGTTATCATAAAGCTGATAGATTAAATTTCTTCAGGATTGCACGCGGTTCTGCGTTTGAATGCGTCCCGATTTTAGAAATTTGTAGCCGTAAAGGGCTTATTAACGCGGATAAAGGCACAATACTCAAGAGCGAATTAGAAGATATCTGCAAAATGCTTTCAGGGCTTATGAATTATTGAGCCAACCTTGGCGCTCAAAGGAACACATAACATATGGTTCTCTACGAAGAAATACTGCGGGAATTCCAGAAGCAAAAGGTAAAATACGTATTGGTCGGCGGTATTGCCGTTAATCTTCATGGTTTCCTGAGAAGCACGGCTGATTTGGATATATTGGTTGAGATGAGCAATGAAAACTTAAGGAAAATCGTGAGTATCTTAAAAAAGATAGGCTATCACGTAAAGCAGCCGGTTGACCCAATGGGCATAGCTGATGAAGAGTTGCGTTACGATTGGATTCATGATAAGCATATGAAGGCATTTAATTTTTACAAGGAAGACGAGCTTAAAGAAGTAGATATTATTATAGAATCGCCCGTATCTTACGAGATAGCAAAAACAGACGCTTTAAATATTAAAATAGGCGATAATGTGGTGCCCGTAATATCCGTAAGAAACCTTATTAAAATGAAGAAAAATACAGGGCGCAATGTGGATAAATTTGATATTGCCGAATTAAAAAGAATAAAGAAACTAGAAAGGGCTAAATGATTTTTCAGTGGGAAACCGAAGACGAGAAGCTATTGAAATCTATGCGCATTCCCCCTAAAAAAAAGTTGGAATGGCTGCAAAAGATGCATAATTTTTTACGGAAAAGCATGACAAAAAAACAACGGGAAATTTTTTATAAATTAAGGGGAGCTAGATAATGAAAAATAATCTTGCGGTAATAATTTTAGCGGCGGGGCGCGGCGAGAGGATGAAATCGGCGCTGCCCAAGGTGCTGCATCCTGTCTGCGGCCGGCCGATGTTAAGTTATGTCCTGGATTTGGCGCGCGGCTTAAAGGCAAGCAAGGTAGTTACCGTGCTTGGCCACCAGCACCAGGAAGTAAAGAAGCTGATGGCTGCCGGCATAAAAATAGTTGTTCAAAAAAGGCTTCTGGGCACTGCGGACGCGGTCAAGGCCGCGCGCGGGGCGCTGGGAAATTTTAAAGGGGCCCTCCTTGTGCTTTATGGCGATATCCTCTTGCTGAAAAAGGAAACCATCCAGGGGTTATTGAAGTACCACCGGGAAAATAACCTGGACGCTGCTATATTAACCGCGACAGTGGAAAAGCCGCAAGGCTATGGCCGGATTTTAAGGGATGAATACTCCAGTATCTGCGGGATAAGGGAAGAAAAAGACGCCGATGACTATGAAAAAGAACTCAAAGAGATTAATACCGGCATCATTTGTTTTAATAAAGAGAAATTATACGCCGCCCTTGGAGAGATAAAGGCGGACAACCGTAAAAAAGAATATTACCTTACCGATATCATCCGCATCTTCTATGAAAAGGGCTATGCTATTGACGGCGTGGCGCTGAGCGACATCAACGAGGCGCTGGGCATCAATTCGCGGCAGGAATTAAGCCAGGCCGACAGGATTATGCGCCAGCGCATTAATGAAAAATGGATGCAAGAGGGCGTTTCCATCATTGAGCCGGCCGCTACCTTTATCAGTTATAGCGCTAAAATCGGCCGGGATACCCTGATTTATCCCTTTACAGTGATAGAAAATAATGTTAAAATTGGAAAATCCTGTTCTATAGGCCCCTTCGCGCATTTAAGAGAAGGCACGGTTATCGCGGATAATGTGGTGGTAGGAAATTTCCTGGAGATAGTTCGTTCACGAATCTCTTCTAAAACCCTAATCAAGCATTTTGGATACCTCGGCGATGCCCGCATAGGCCGGCAGGCCAATATCGGCGCGGGCGCGGTTACGGCTAATTTTGACGGCCGGCAGAAAAATATCACGGTCATCAAAGACGGGGCATTTATCGGTTCAGACACGGTAATGGTGGCGCCGGTTAAAATCGGCAAGGCCGCGGTGACCGCGGCCGGCGCGGTAGTCTTGAAAAATAAAAATGTCCCTGACGGCCAGAGAGTGGCGGGTGTGCCGGCCAGGGTTTTAAAAAAGTGAATAGTAACATGTTAAAAGCGAATATCAGAAGATCAGAGTATCAGAACGGGATTATCAGAGCATCAGGTTATCAGAAAAAAACGCAAAATTTCTTCATTTCTGGTGTTCTGATAATCTAATTTTCTCGCTCTGATATTCTAATAGTCCGATACTCGTAGTTGATATTACATATGGGAGGAGCGGCAAATATGGATAAATTATCGGTATTCAGCGGTAATGCCCATCCGGAATTAGCCAAGGAGATTTGTAAGTACCTGAAGATTAAATTATCCAATGCCCTGGTAACAAAGTTCAGCGAGGGAGAGATACGCCTGAAGATTAATGAAAATGTGCGCGGCAAGGATGTATTTGTGGTGCAGCCGACCTGCCCTCCGCCGAACGATAACCTGATGGAGCTACTGATTATTATTGACGCCTTAAAGCGTTCCTCCGCGCAGCGGATTACCGCGGTTATCCCTTATTTTGGTTATGCCCGTCAGGACCGAAAAGACCAGCCGCGCGTGCCGATTACCGCCAAATTAGTGGCTAATCTTTTGACTACCGCGGGCGCCAACAGGATTTTAACCATAGATTTACACGCCGGCCAAATCCAGGGCTTCTTTGATATACCCGTAGACCATCTTTTTGCCGTAGGCGTCTTTATTGATTATTTTGAGAAATTAAAAATCAAGGATTTGGTGGTGGTCTCGCCGGATGTGGGCGGGATAAAGATGGCCCGGGCTTATGCCAAGAGGCTGGACGCGGGCCTGGCCATCATTGATAAGCGGCGGGATTCGCCCGAGAAGACCGAGGCAGTGCATATCCTGGGCCACGTGCGCGATAAAAACGCGATTATCGTGGATGATTTGATTGCTACCGGCAGTTCTTTAATTGAGGCAGTGGAGGCCTTAAAAAAGGCCGGGGTTAAAACCGTGTACGCGGCAATTTCGCATGGTGTTTTATCCGGGCCGGCCATAGAGCGGCTGGATAAGGCCAAGGACCTTAAGGAATTGTTGATTACAGACAGCATCCCTTTTAGCAACCACAGAAAGCACTCCCGGATTAAAGTGTTGTCTGTGGCGGACCTTTTAGGCGAGGCGATAAAAAGGATTCATAACGAAGAATCGGTAAGTTCATTATTTGATTAACACGGATACACACGGATAAAAGAACGGATGCGCACGGATGAAAAGTATTGTCCGTGTAAATCCGTAAAAAATCCGTGTGAATCCGTGTCAAGAGGAGCGATAGCAACACATGGACGAGATAATTTTAGAGGTAGAACTAAGAGAAGAGACAGGCAGAATTAAGGTAAAGGATTTAAGGCAAAAGGGCTTTATCCCGGCAGTGGTCTATGCCGCGGGCGCGGCCAGCCAGGCGATAAAAGTGCCGCGCCGGGAATTTGTGCATCTCTTGCACGAGTATCACCTGGAAAATACCCTGATTAACCTGAAAGTCAAGAACGACAAAAAACAAAAGACGCGGGCTTGCTTAATCAAGGAGATTCAGTACCATCCCGTAGCCGGCAATATCGTCCACATAGATTTTAACGAGATTTCCCTGACTAAGAGCATCAAAGTCAACGTGCCGGTGATGGCCAAAGGCGAGCCTGTAGGGGTAAAACAGGAAGGCGGCTCTTTAGAGCAGATACTTTGGGAAATTGAGGTGGAGTGTCTGCCTACGGATATACCCAAGAATATTGAGGTTGATGTCAGCCAGCTGAAGTTGAATGAATCCATAGCGGTAAAGGAGCTCGTCTTACCCCCCAAGGTAAAAGTCTTAAATGACCCGGAGGCCAAGGTCTTATCGGTAGTTGAGCCCCTGAAGGAAGAAGTAGTAGCGCCGCCGGTTGAAGGCGAAGAGGCGCAGGAGCCGGAAGTAATCAAGGAGAAGAAGGAAGTCCCTGCCGAAGAGGGCGCGCCGGAGCAAGGAGAAGAGAAGAAGGAAAAGGAAAAAGAGAAAAAAGAGAAATAGCTTTGATATGAAATTAATTGTGGGGCTGGGAAATCCCGGCAGGATTTACCTGAACTCAAGGCACAATATAGGTTTTTCGGCAGTTAAGCTCTTGGGCCGCTCTTTTAAAATCTCTCTTAAGAAAGACGCGGGTACCTTTTCTCTTAGCGGAAAAGGCAGGATTGGAAACCAGAATATTATTTTAGCCCTGCCGCTCTCCTTTATGAATTTATCAGGCCTGGCAGCCAGCGCGCTGATGAAGAAGTATAAAATAGATTTGGAAGACCTGCTGGTGGTCTGCGATGATTTAGACCTGGAGCTCGGCAGGCTAAAAATCAGGCCTTTTGGCTCCTCGGGCGGGCACCGGGGCCTGGCGTCTATAATAGAGCATCTAAACAGCGATAAATTCCCGCGCCTGCGCGTCGGTATCGGCAGGCCTTCTGCTAAGACAGAAGCCAGCGAATATGTTTTGTCAGGTTTTACCAAGAGAGAAAAACAGGAAGTTACGGATATGCTGGAGCGCGCCTGCGCTTGCTGCCAATCCTGGGCCGTAGCAGGCATAGAAGACACTATGAATATTTTTAATCGAAGTGCTTCGACTTTGCTCAGCGCTTCAACTCGAAGCATCCTGAGCGAGCGAAGCGAGTCGAAGGAGTAATCTAATGAATAAATACGAAGCAATGTTTTTAGTCAAGCCGGATTTATCCGAGGAAGATAAGAAGGCCCTCCTTG
>VGKK01000080.1 GCA_016867095.1 Candidatus Omnitrophota bacterium
GATCATTCTTACGCGGCCCGCGATTGAGGCAGGGGAGTCTTTGGGGTTTCTACCCGGAGATATGTATGAAAAAATCTCCCCGTACCTTAGGCCGCTATACGATGCGCTCTATGATATGATGGATGCAGAGCGCATTGAAAAGTATTTAGAGACCGGCATTATTGAAGTCGCGCCTTTAGCCTATATGAGGGGAAGGACCCTGAACGACGCCTTTATTATCCTGGATGAAGCCCAGAATTGCACTGCCGAGCAGATGAAGATGTTTCTGACGCGCTTAGGCTTTGATTCCAAGGCGGTCATTACCGGCGATATCACGCAGAGCGACTTGCCGGAAGGCCGGCCCATCGGTTTATTGCAGGCGCAGGATATCTTAAATGATATTAAGGGAATAGAATTCATCTATTTCAGCGGTTCTGACGTGGTCAGGCACGCGATAGTGCAGGAGATTATTGAGGCCTATGATAAAGCAAATCGTAAGTAAGGATAATATAAAATTTACCCCGTTACTGACTTTAGGTTCATCTTTGTCAGTAACGGGGTTTATCTTGATAGCCATACTGGTTTTCTTGCTGGGTTATATCCTGCATCTGGACCTGGTTATCCCGGTATTTTTACTGGCCCTGGTAGTTTATCTCAGGATGAAGAACGCCTGCCACAAGAAATACAGCCTGCTTAACTTGACCTTTCTCTTTGTGATTATTTTTGTGACCGCTTATTTTATCATTAAAAACAAGTGGCCGGTGTTTTACATACCCTTTTGCGTTATCCCGATGCTGACTACCTTGTTATTTAATCAGCTGGAATTATCTTTATTGATTACCCTGGCGTCCTCCGTCGCTATCGCCTCTATCGTCGGCAACCATTTATACCTGGGGATATTATTTTTTACCAGCGGCTTATTATCCAGCGTTTTTATCTTTGGCGCGCGCCGGCGCATGACGGTGATCCGCGTGGGGTTTTTCGTGGGTATTTTGCAGGTTTTAATATTGTTTTTTATAGATAATTTTCATTTAGGCTCGCCGAACAGGTACCTGGTATTGATGTTAAATAGCATCGCCTCCAGCATTATTGTCTTGGGCGCGCTGCCGGTTTTTGAATACCTCTTTAAGACCGTGACCAATATCAGTTTGCTGGAATTGGCGGATTTTCATCATCCCCTTTTAGAGCGCATGGTGCAGGAGGCGCCGGGGACGTACCACCATAGCCTGGTGGTGGGCAATTTATCCGAGGCCGCCTGCAACGCCGTGGGCGCCGACGCCTTATTGGCCAGGATCGGGGCATATTACCACGATATCGGCAAGCTCAATAAGCCGGATTATTTCAGCGAAAATCAGAGTATGATACTAAATAAGCATGACGCGTTATCGCCCACAATCAGCAAAATGGTCATTATGAACCATGTCAAGGAAGGCCTGGAATTGGCCAGGAGATATAAACTTAATCCGCGCTTGGTGGATTTTATCCTCCAGCATCACGGCAACAGCCTGGTTTATTATTTTTACCGCCGCGCCCTGGAGGGCTTAGAGGAAGACCAGGAGATAAAGGAAGAGGGCTTTCGTTATCCCGGCCCCAAGCCCGATACCAAAGAAACCGCGATTGTGCTCCTGGCGGATTCCGTGGAGGCAGCCACCCGCGCCCTCAAGGACCCCAGCCCCAAGAAAGTTGAAGAGGTGGTGCACAAGATTATTAATAATAAATTTATTGACGGCCAGCTTGATGAGTGCGAATTGACCCTGAAAGATTTAGAAAAGATCTCCGCGGTATTTATCCGTATATTAAGCGGGATATATCATAGCCGCGTAACCTATCCTTAAAAAGCCGTTTCTTTCGTGAAGGTAACTGTAAAAAATCTGCAGAAAATAATCCCTATCAATCCAAGGAAGATAACGGAAGTAATCTTTAAGGTTTTATCATCAGAAAAAATAAAAAAACCTGGAGAAATAAACATTCTCGTTGTGGGCGATAAGGAGATTAAAGAGTTCAACCTGTTGTACCTGGGATGTAATTCAGTTACGGATGTTATTTCTTTTGATGATTCAACCACTAAACGAGAACTCTTAGCAGATATAGTGGTATCTGCGGAGGCGGCAAGGCGTAATGCCAGGATTTTTAAAACTGTGCCATTATATGAACTGTATTTATATGTAATTCACGGTATTTTGCATCTGGTAGGTTACGATGATAATAACAAGAAAAACAGGGTAATTATGCATCAAAAAGAAGAATATCTATGTTCTAATATTTTCCGCCTAACTAACCATTAACTCATAACTTATAACTTGTAACTTATAACTTAATTTATGTCCATTCATAAAACCGAAGTAATAATCTTGGGTCGGCGCGATTTCCGGGAAACATCGCTCCTGGTTAATTTCTACAGCCGGGATTTCGGCAAGCTTTCCGGGATATTGAAGGGGATAAAAGAGGAGCCCGCCAAATTTGCCAGCACGCTGGAGCCGTTTTCTTTAAATGATATTATTTTTTATAAAAAAAGAAATTCCGCGCTGCACCTGGTTTCTCAATGCGATATAAAAAACAATTTTGACCTGATCAGGAAAAATATTTCAAAAATAGGCATGGGCAGCATTATGATGGAATTAATTGACGCCGTGATGCCGGCCGAAGATAAAAACGAAGAGATATTTGATTTGGCCCTGACCAGCCTCAGGGAGATGGAATTAAGCTATAATCCGGATAAAATCCTGACTATATTTAAAATCAAGTTATTGGTCCTTTCGGGGTTCAAGCCGCATTTTGATTCCTGCGTTTCCTGCGGGGCAAAGATTCTCGGGCAGTCCAAATTCAGCCTGGTGCTGGGGGGCCTGCTTTGCCACAACTGTTATCATAAGGACCTGGCCGCGCGGTCAATTTTCCGGGGCACTGTCGCCTCAATACTGCACATTGAAAGAAACGACTTTAAGAACAACCTGAACCTGGGGATGAATCCGCAGATTAAGAAGGAATTGGACGCGATATTAAATGCTTTTTTGCATTTTCATCTGGACAGAGAGCTTAAATCGCAGGAAGTATTGAGCAAACTAGAAAGATAGTCACCATGTCGCCAAGTCACCACGTCACCCGTTGTCACCACGTTGCCAATTTAACAGTTGCAAGGTAAAAAGTTTTATGGTTATTTGGTATTTACTGGTGACATTGTGACTTTGTGACCTGGTGACTTTATAAGACGGAGGCTATATGAAAATAGTCATAGCGGGGCCGGGGGCAATGGGGAGCTTATTGGCCGGCTTTCTGGCAAAGTCTTCCAAAGAAGAGATTTGGCTTTTAGATAAGGATAAGGAACGCGCGCAGCGGCTCAGCCAGAGCGGCATATTTATTGAGGGCATTTCAGGAAACTGGCAGGCGCAGGTGAAAGCCACGACAGAGCCAAAGGAAATAGGCGAGGCGGATTTAATCATTATCTGCGTCAAGTCTTATGATACCAAGGCCGCCATGGCGCACGCCAAAAGCTTAGTGGCCGCAAATAGCGGGGTTCTTACCTTGCAGAACGGCATTGGAAATATTGAGATTATCAGCGAGGTGGTGGGCGCGGACAAGGTGATGGGCGGGGTGACTAATCTGGGCGCGACCTTGCTTGATATAGGTAAGGCCAGGCATGCCGGCCGCGGCGAGACAGTCATCGGCAGGATAGACGCTAAGATTCCTGTTCAGATGCGCTCTATCAGGGAAATATTTAATAAGGCGGGCTTAGAAACCAGGATTTCGCGCGACATTAAGGGCCTCTTGTGGTCAAAATTGATTATTAACGCCGGGATAAACGCGCTGACCGCGATTACCCGCCTGAACAACGGCAGGCTGACTGAATTTGAAGGCACGCGCAGGATTTTACGCGAGGCGGTTACCGAGGCGGTGCGTATCGCCAAGAGAAAAAGGATAAAGCTGATTTATGACGACCCCCTGGCTAAGGTAGAGGCGGTTTGCGAGGCGACAGCTGGAAATATCTCCAGTATGCTGCAGGATGTCCTGAAGAAAAAACGCACGGAGATAGATTTTATTAACGGCGTGATTGTGCGCCAGGGCCAGGAGTTGGGCATCCCGGTGCCGGCCAATTCGTTGCTGGTGGACTTGGTTAAAACCATTGAGGCCAGTTATAATTTAGCAGTAGAGCGATAAATTTTTGCGGGTTCAATTAGGCATTTGTGTATTTTTTGCGGGTCCTGCCGAGGCATATTTCTCGCGTCACCGCTTGATTTTCCCCAGCGTGGAAAATCTGCGCTCGAGCGGAAAGCCTCGCTCTCGCTGACTTCGTTTTAGCGGGCGAACCATGCCCGCTCGGCTTTCCTAACGTGCCGCTCAAAACATGCCTCGTCACCCGCAAAAATTTAGAGTGCAACTTCCTTTATTGCCTGTTGGGTGGTGGGGCTAAAAATCGACAGGCGCTCGCAACCTTGTCCAGATGCATTTACGAGGTCTCGTCACCCGCAAAAATATATTAATATGGAGAGCAGAAATGAAAGATAAGCCCATATGGCTAACTATTGTTACCATAGTGATTGCTTTAACCGGAGGTGTTTCTGGCGTCATAAATATCGTAAAGTTTTATAGAGAAAAAGCACATTTTATTGCTAATATTCAAGGCATGGTAACTGGTAATATTATACAAAATAATAAAGAGTCAACTTTTATTTTTTTAGCTCTAATAATAACTAATCATGGAGAGAAAGCATTAACACCAAGTACTTTCGAGTGTTATATAAGAGATAAAAGAAAATGGACGCAGCTTAAGAAACTACTTATTCCTGAGCAAATGAAATTTGGAAGTAACGAATCGAGTATAAATATAGAAGAACCGCATAAAAACGATCTTCAGCGATTAAAAAAGTCTATTTCTTACGGAGAACCCGTAAATGGATTTTTACTGTTTGAGGTGCCTCATTATAATCTGGAAAACTTACTTTTATTATTGCAAAAAAAGAGAAGTATTAAGTTGGTTTGTATCGACGAATTCGAAAATAGATACAGTAAAATATTTAATCGTATTGCAGTTGAGGTAAAAGAGCTAAGCGTTTATCCAAAGCTAGGGATAAAGGTTGAGCCGATACAGAAATAGCTCTTTAAGGAAAATAGAGCACGGTTCTATTTTTAGCGGATGGATTGGCTGGGATTGATATTGCGAGGGTGTTTGTGAGCGCGCATAAGAAAATTTTCGGCAAAAGTGCGCAAGGCTTTACGAGGAGCAAAGGACGCTAATCCGATACAGGCTACCCGGAGCGACGAAGTAAACCGTAGCGCACGGCGAAAATTTTCAGCGC
>VGKK01000081.1 GCA_016867095.1 Candidatus Omnitrophota bacterium
ATTTTGGGTAACATTTAATGTGAGTCAATTCGAAGAAAGCGCTTTCCTTGACAACCCATATTTTATATGTTATACTTTGGCAACCTTATGGCAGAGTAAGGGCTATAAAATAGGGCCGTAGAGAAAAGGGCGGGAGAAATGTTATTAGATATCCTGAAACAGTTTAACTGGGTGGATGTTTTAGTTATAATTCTTTTAATTAGAATATGTTACGCCGCCATAAATAACGGATTTTCAGCGGAGGTTTTTAAGCTCTTAGGGACAATCGTAGCCATCTATTTATCCCTGCATTATTATACCCAATTATCGGATTGGCTGCAGGCGCACGGGGGTAAGACCGAAAAGCTGCCCTTAGAATTTTTAGACTTTCTTCTTTTTACGCTACTGGTTATAGTAGGCTACCTTATTTTTGTTTTATTGCGCAGTATATTCTACCGTTTTATCAAGATGGAGGCAGCGCCGAATTTAAACAAATGGGGAGGCTTAGTCTTAGGCATATTCAGGGGGTATCTATTAGCGGGCCTGGTTGTATTTATTTTGGTAATTTCCAGCGTCACTTATCTAAAAACAAGCGTCAAAAATTCTTATACCGGTAAGCCGCTATTTAAGGTCGCAGTCAACACCTACAGCTGGTTATGGAATTCAATTACCTCCAAATTTATGCCGGGCGAAAAGTTTAATAACACTATTTTAGAGGCCCGGGAAGGCCTTTTTAGCGAATGAAGCTTTCCAGTCTTTATACTCAAGTCTTAAAATTTGGAATTGACCGCGATCCGAGGGTGAAGAAAAGCCGGATAAAGTCTTATCCGGACACCGCCATACTCTACGGCAAGCCCGATACGCAAATAAAAAAGATTCTGGTTGGCATAGATATAGAAGTGGGCGAATTATTGTTGGCGGACAGGATTCGCCAAAGGCAGGGTTTGGATTTAGTGCTCTCGCATCATCCTGAGGGCCGGGCCTGGGCCGCGTTTTACCAAGTAATGCTTTTGCAGGTGGATATGTTAGCCCGGGCTGGCATCCCCAGGCCTGTCGCCAAAAGTTTTATTGAAGAAAGAAAGAGAGAGGTGGAGAGGCGGGTTTTACCGAATAATCATCTGCGTTCGGTGGATGTTGCCCGGATCCTGGACATGCCTTTTATGTGCGTGCATACGCCGGCGGATAATCATGTTTCCTGGTTTATGGAAAGATTACTAGAGAAAGAAAAACCGAAAAAGGTGGAAGATATCGTGGGGATTTTAAAGAAGATTCCCGAATATAAAGAAGCGGCTAAGGAATTATTCGGCCCGCGGATTATTTTAGGCTCTCCCAAGAGAGCGGTGGGAAAGGTTTTCATAGAGATGACCGGCGGCACTGAAGGCTCAAAGGAGATATTCCCCAGGCTTTATAAAAAGGGAATCCGCACGCTGGTTTCCATGCATTTAAGCGAAGAGCACTTTAAGAAGGTTAAAGACGCCAACCTCAATGTTGTGATTGCCGGCCACATCTCTTCCGATAATTTAGGCCTTAATCTGATTTTGGATAGGATTGAAGAATACGCCGGAGAAGAATTCCAAGTCATTAATTGTTCAGGATTCCGCCGAGTTAAAAGAAATTAAGTGAAGCCATAACTTATGTCGCTACTATTGTGCTCCATAAGTTATGGCCTCACTTACCCAGCACTAATTTTTATAAAGCCTTATTTCTATTTCATAGGGGTTGATATAAATACGGCCTCCTCTCAGCTAACTTTAAGCATTCCATAAAATTAGTGCTGGGTTAAATTCGCCCCCGTCGCTTTGCTTCGCAAAGCGAAGCAGCGGGGGCTCATTTAAAATGCCGGGTCGCATACCAGAGAATATTTTGGAAGATATCCTGAGCCGGGTGGATATCGTGGAAATAATTTCGGGTTCTATCCCCTTAAGGCGCGCGGGAAGGAATTTTAAGGCTCTCTGCCCCTTTCATCACGAGAAAACCGCCTCGTTCATGGTTTCGCCGGACCGCCAGATATACCATTGTTTTGGCTGCGGGAAGAGCGGCAATGCTTTCGGCTTTCTTATGGAATATGAACGCCTGGAGTTTTTAGAGGCGGTGGAGGCCCTGGCGAAAAAAGCAGGAATAATGTTGCCTGAAGCCGAAAAGCAAGATGCAAAAACAGTCAGCCTGGTTACCCAGCTTTATAAAATAAACGAATTGACCGCGTTTTTTTACGCGCAGAACTTGATTTCTGCGCAAGGGGCGCCAGCCAGAAATTATCTCTTGGGGCGCGGGATAAAAGAAGAGACGATAAAATTATTCAAATTAGGGCTGGCCCAGGATAAGTGGGATGCCTTAATCAGCCATCTCAGGGCTAAAAATATCAGCCTTTCTCTGCTGGAGAAAGCAGGGTTGATTCTTAATAAAGAAGGCGGCGGCTATTATGACCGGTTTCGTAACCGGATAATCTTTCCCATATTTGATATAAAATCCAGGGAGCTTGCTTTTGGGGCAAGGGTGATGGATAATGCCTTGCCCAAATATATCAATTCTCCGGAGACCCCGATTTATATCAAAGGGAGAAATCTTTATGGCCTGCACCTGGCGCGGGAGGCGATAAAAGAAGCTGATTACGCGGTTGTAGTAGAAGGCTACCTGGATTTTATTATGCCTTACCAGGAAGGTATAAATAATATTGTGGCCTCTCTCGGTACTGCCTTGACGGCTGAGCAGGCTAGGCTCTTAAAAAGATATACCCAGAATATAGTGATGATTTATGATTCTGACAAGGCCGGTGAACTGGCTACCTTGAGGAGTTTAGATATTTTTATTGAAGAAGGTATAAATGTCAAGGTTGCTTCTTTACCACAGGGTTTTGATCCGGATTCGTTTGTGCGTAAAAATGGCGCCGCGGCCTTTAAAGTAAAAATTAAAGAAGCGCAGAATTTATTTGATTATAAATTAAATATCCTAAAGGCGCGCCATAATATTAAAGAGCCGGAAGGAAAAGCCAGGATTGCCTCCGATATGCTGCCCACGATAAAAAAATTCAAGAATTTAATTTTGCGGGCGGAATATACCAGGAAGTTTGCCGAGGCTTTAAATGTGGCCGAACATTATGTCGCAGAGGAGCTGCAAAAGATAAAAGAGGACAGGCCCTATACCGGCTTAAATGAACCGCCCTCTAAAAAAGCCTTAAATATCAACCCTACGGAGAAATTGTTGATTAAGCTGATGCTGGAAGAGGCGGAGTTTATCAATCGCATTAAAGATAACCTTGAGCCGGCGGACTTTCAGGATGAACGGATTAGCCGCATTGTTTCTATCATATTTGACTTGATGAAAGACGGTCAGGAAATCGTGCCGCATAAATTAATCAACCACCTTAAAGGCCAGGACGATATATTGCAGGTAGTCTGTGAATCTACATTCTTGCCGGAAGTATCCGGCCAGGATAGAGAGAAAATAGTTGATGATTGCATACAGCGGCTCAAGAACGAGAGGTTGAGATTAAAGAGGCAGCATTTGCACGAGGAGATAAAGACCGCGCAACTTTTGGGAGACGAGGAGAAACTGGGCCGCCTGATGCAAGAATTCCACCTTTTAGTAACCGCAAAAGCGCAAAAAGATAAGTAGAATAGTCATCACACCGCAAAGACGCAAAGAAAAATCTTTGCGGTTTAGCGGTGTAAAAAGTGGTTTAAGAATTGACTTTGCGTTTTAGCGATTAAAATTGAGGTAAACCAGATGGCAAAAAAAGAATATACTAAGAAAGATTTAGAGAAGATTATCGCTTTAGGCAGGCAGAAGGGGTATCTTACTTATGACGAAGTAAATGACCTTTTGCCCGAGGATATCTCTTCTTCGGAAGATATTGACCGGATCTTTGAACTATTGGGAAATGAGGATATCCAGTTGGTAGAAACCGAAGGGGAAAAAGAGCCGGCAAAAAATATTGAGCCCCCCAAGGAAGATATGCTGGGAGAACAGTTAAAGGCTGAAGAGCGGTTTTTGCCCCTGGATGACCCGGTCAAGATGTATCTTAAGCAGATGGGGTCGGTATCGCTGCTTTCCCGCGAAGATGAAATTGCCTTGGCCAAAAAAATAGAAGAGGCGGAAGAGAACTTCAAGCGGGCGGTGTTGGCAACAAAATTCAGCCGTAATTCCATTCTCTCTGTGGTGAATGATATCTTGGCGGGCGAATTGAACCTGGAAGAGATGGTCAAGGAGGATATTAAGGTAAAGAAGGATAATGTCTTAAGGAAATTTAAGCGCATTATGGCGCGTCTGCGCTTTACGCGCAGCCAAGAAAAAATCATTACTCTCTTTTTGCAATTTAATTTTACTACTTCGGTAATTGAGTCAATAGTGCGCAGGCTCAGCGGTCTGTTGAGGGAATTTGAGCATATTGAAAGGCAAAAAGACGCGTTAAAAAGCAGGGAAAGGAAAAAGCGTAATCAGCTGAATTCGCGCAGGCGCGCTATATTAAAGATAATCGGCGAATCTGATGTGCGCATAAGAGAGCAGATGAAGCTGGTTAAGTCCACGCACCTGAAGTTAAACCGCGCCAGAAAAAAGCTTGTGGAGGCAAACTTAAGGTTAGTGGTAAGTATTGCCAAAAAATATACCTATCGCGGACTATCATTTTTGGACTTAATTCAGGAGGGAAATATTGGCTTGATGCGCGCCGTGGAAAAATTTGAATATAAGAGAGGGTATAAATTCTCTACCTATGCCACCTGGTGGATAAGGCAGGCAATTACCCGTTCTATCGCCGACCAGGCCCGGACTATCAGGATACCGGTGCATATGACGGAAACGATTAACAAAATCATCCGTTTTTCCCGGATTTTTGTGCAGCAGAAGGGCCGCGAACCTACGCCTGAAGAGATTGCCCAGAAGATGAGGCTGCCCCAGGACAAGGTAAAGACAATTTTAAAGATTGCCCAGGAGCCCATATCTTTGCAGATGCCTATCGGGGATGAAGGCGATACGCATTTCGGAGATTTTATCCAGGACAAAAAGGCGGTTTCTCCGGCTAATGCCACGGTGCGTTCAATGCTCAAGGAAGAAATTGGATCGGCATTAGGCACGCTTACCGACAGGGAAAAGAAAATACTGGTTTTACGTTTTGGCATTCAGGACGGCGCGGCGCGGACATTGGAGGAGGTGGGCAGGGTTTTTAAGGTAACCCGTGAAAGGGTGCGGCAAATTGAAGCCAAGGCCTTAAAGAAACTGCGGCATCCTACTCGTTCCCGCCGGCTGCGTACTTTTCTGGATATGACCCTGGCGCATCAGA
>VGKK01000082.1 GCA_016867095.1 Candidatus Omnitrophota bacterium
GCAGCAGTTCTTTTCCGGGCGCACTTCAATCTTAATCTCATCGCCGCTTTTGGCATTTGAGGCGGGCGGGCAAATCACGTAAAATGGGACGCTAAAATAATCCGCTAAAATCGCAAGTTGCAAAGTGCCGATTTTATTGGCGATATCTCCGTTTTGCGCCAGATTATCCGCGCCCACGATGACTTTGTTTATTTTTCCTTCCTTCATCACCTGCGCCGCCATATTATCCGCGATCAGCGTTACGCTAAATCCGGCTCTTTTTAATTCCCACGCGGTCAGGCGCGCGCCTTGTAAATACGGCCGGGTCTCCGTCACGAAAAAACTTATTTCCTTTGCCTGTTGGCGGCAGATTTCTCCGATTAACGGCATTAGCCCGCTGATATTGCAGTGTGTCAGGACCACATCCTTATCCTGGAGCAACTGGCCGCACTTCTCTGCCTGCGCCATGCGCTTAGTCTTTAAGCCTTGCAGAAAACTGGCTATGCCTTTATCCAAGGCTGCTCCTTGCCTATACATCCCCAGCACAATGTCAGTTAAGAATTTAAAAGATAAAGTTGGCCGGGCAGTATTAAAGGCGTCGGCCGCGCGGCTTAAAATCTCCCCCACATCCTTGCGGGATTTATTCTGCCGATAGAGCAAGATAAAAGAATACATTACCAAAAGCACCTGGCCCACGGCGCGGGCCTTCATCTCCTTAATCACCTCCACCGCCTGTTTATAGTTATTTATCTTTAAATATTTTACCTTCTGGGGCAGGAGGGCTTCATCAAGGACATAAATGCTTTTGCCCTTTAGCTCTACCGGCCAGAATAACGGGGAAAATTTCATTCCTTACCCTCCATTTTCTTTACTGTTTCCAAGGCAATTTCAATTAGTTTGGTTTCCGCCATATAATACAAGGGATTCATAAAACCCATTTCTCCGCTAATCACATTATCGCTTACCGCCAGGATTGAGCCGGCCCGCGCGTTATAAGTCTGGGCGATAGTCAAGAGCGTTGAAGAAACCATATCCACGGCCAGCGCCCCTTCCTTACGCTTTTGCTCCACGATTTGGCGGGTCTCGCGCAATAACGCGTCCGTAGTCCAGGCTGTGCCGCGGCGCGCGTTTACTCCAATGGCTTTGGCGGTTTCATAGAGGGTGTCGGAAATCTTCTTGTCCGCGACAGTCTGAAAAGACTTGTCCACATAATAAGGGGTCACCCCGTCGCCGCGGATGACCCGGTCCACGATAAATAAATCCCCGATTTTCATATTTTCGTCCAGCGCCCCGCAGGTGCCGATGCGGATGATATTCTTAATTCCCGCGTTGCAGATTACCTCTGTGGTAATAGAGGTATCCGTGGAAAACCTGCCGCCGTTAATGCCGGTAATTTTAATCCCCTGATAATTCCCGGTGTACATCGTATATTCCATAAAGGAAAAATTCTTCACCGGATTTTCTAATTTTTTAATTAAGGCCTCTAACCGGTCGCGCGGCCCGGGGACAATCGCATATTTGCCCACATCCTGGGGCCTAAGCTGCACCATATCCGTCAAGTCCTTACCCGTTAAATGCACCTCTTTTTGCATCTGCATTTTACTCTCTCTTTCTTAAAGGTAGCGGCCCCTGCCTGCCTCGCCACCCGCTACAACTGCAATTCAAATTGTGGATTGTGCGATTTTACTTTCTTAAATATTCCGGCTATCAGCATGCCCGCTTCTTCCAATGCAGATTCGGCATCTTTAGACGAAAGCGGAACGCCCGCCTCATAAGTCAGATCGTTACGCTTGCGCCGCATAATATCAAATTTTCGCATGGTAATTTTGAATTCTTCGCCCAGGATCAAACCGCACACGTCAATGACGGTTTTATGCTGGCCGCCGTCATCGGGAACATACCCCTCCAATAAGATCAGACCGCGGCCGCATTTGAGCATGGAATTATAAGCCAATAAATATGCGCCTCTCTTTGAAACCTGCAGTGTCTTTTTTGCCTCGTCCAAGTCAATCAACGCCTCCTTGAAAAAAGCCTCTACCTGTACAAAACCAGCCGGCTGTTTTCTTATTTTGCCCTGTTGTATAAATTTTTTCAGGAGTGTTTCAAGCATCGGTTGAGCCTTTTAGAATGATTGGCTTAGTTTTTAACATCTCGTTTAGAAAACTGCCCTTTTGTTTGCTCTTTTTGGCGAATTCCTGCGCTGAATAAACCGTATAATTGATCTCTCTCTGCAGTTTGTCTTCTAGGGCTGAAATTTTTTTCAAAAAATCGTCTTCGCTGAATTTACCGACTAACAGAACATCAATATCGCTGCCGGCGGTTTCTTTACCGTTGGCAAAAGAACCGTAAATAAACGCTTTTCTTATTCCCGGGATAGACTCAACTATTTTGCTAAGCGCACCCTCTGCCCCAATAGTCTTAAAAATGACCGATTTCAACTCGTTTAAAAGCGGATATTCTTTATTGAGCGAATAATATTTCTGCTTTCCGCTCATTACCGAGCTAAATATCCCCAGGGCCTCCAGATGCCTCAACTCTTTGGAGAGGTTGCCCGGGTCCTCAGCTAATATCACAGCGGCCTGGCGCAGATAAAGCCTGGCGTCGCTATTGGTACAAAAATATCCCAACAGCGCCCTACGTAATCTTGATTTTCCTATTTCCGGAAACGCCGTCATTGTTGTTCACCTCTACAACAATTGTAGTATATTTTTACAACAATGTCAAGTATTGATACGTGAATCTGTCGCGTTTCTCGCTAGTCGAGCTAATCCTTAGGGCGGCTTGTCTTGAGTTTCTCGGCCAATCCGCCCATTAAAAATTTACACCCACTCGAAAATGCGTCAGATTCATTTATTGATCTCTCTATACATTCTATTTAAAATATCGCCTATGACTGGATTTATTAGATTCAACTTATCATTCAACTGCTGTTCGGTAAGTCCTTCTCTAGAGATAAGATAATGCGCCTCCCAAAAGTAATGTAATATCTTCTTCCAGTCTTCATAAATCTTTTTATCATTAAATAAAATCGGGATCTGGGCTTCAATTGATTTTGCTTCAGCTACTGTCCTCTGTATATTTCTACGATACTCTATAGAGGGTTGCTTATTTAGAAAAGCATACCATTCATTCCATATCTCTTGATAGTAATTGGTATAAATAGGTAAAACCATTTTCATTGTTTCAAATCTCATCCTTAACTTTTCTTGACTCAATAGGTAGCTTTGCTGAATGGACCAAATAAATAAACCGCTTGCAATTATCAATATTAATGGATGCTTAACGAAATCTAAGAGAGCGTTACCCCATGCGATTATCTTTTCCGCCATTCGCCAATCGCTTAGCGCTCCTCCTTCTTTTTTCCCTCTAATTAAATATAATATATACGCTAAATTCTGAATTTGATTTCGGGAAGACATACAAGCATTCCTTTCCATAATTTTTAACCAATCATAAGCAAAACAAAACTGTTTCTAAATTACCTTCTTACTCCTTAACCATGCGCGGGCGGGTGACGAGGCATGTTTTGAGCGGCACGTTAGGAAAGCCGAGCGGGCATGGTTCGCCCGCTAAAGCGAAGTCGGCGAGAGCGAGGCTTTCCGCTCGAGCGCAGCCCTTCGGCTTCGCTCAGGGCTGCGTCCTGAGCTTGTCGAAGGACGCAGATTTTCCACGCTGGGGAAAATCAAGCGGTGACGCGAGAAATATGCCTCGGCAGGACCCGCCCCCCTCGTAACCGAGAGTAAAAATCTCAAAGAGCTAACAAACGCTCCAAGTTTCCGCCCAGGATATCGGCCTTGTCGGATGCGCTGATATCCAAGTCCTTTACTACCTGCAGAGAGCCGGCAACATCCGGCTTTGCCGGCCAGTCAGAGCCCCAGAGAATATGCTGGGGCCCGAAAAAATCCAGCGCCAAAACCAGATTATTTTTTACCTTATCTCCGCCCGTATCCACATAAATATTCTTTAAATATTCCGTGGGATTTTTGCCCAGGTCTTTAACAAAATTCATCCCGCGCAGCATCTGGTAGGTCGCGTCAAAGCGCTGCTGCAAGAAAGGAATCGCCCCGCCTAAATTGGCAAAAATGAGTTTCAGGCGCGGGTATTCGGCGAATATTCCGGACATAAGGAGCTTGCCGATACAAATAGTAGTATCAAAGACATATTCAATCACCGGCGTCAATAAGGGGTCTTCTACCCGCTCAGAGCCGATAGGATGCACGATTTGCGCGTGCACAAAAATCGGGATCTCCTTTTCTTGAGCGAGCTTATATATAGGTAAGAAAATCGCGTCATCCAGGTATATCCCGCTGTAGCTTGAGGCTAAGGAAAGCGCCGGAAAACCTAATTCTTCGGTGGCGCGCTTAAATTCGCTGAGCAGGTCAACCTTATTGTCCACGGGCAGCACTGCCGCGCCGATAAATTTATCCCGGTGTTGCCGGCAAACCTTGGCCACATAGTCATTATAGATGCGCGCAACCAGGCTGATGCTGCCCAATTTTAAATGCGCGTCAGAAGTAGGATATGATAGGACCGCCTTGCCGATACCGGCCTTGGCCATCAAATTCAGTTGCGCCTCAATATCTCCCCAGCCCTTGTGGAAAAAATGGGCGTTTTCAATAATCTGCCGGGGCAACCAGTGGGAATGGCTATCGATTATCATATTTTAGCGGATAGCGGATAGCGTTTAGGTTAAAACTAAACGCTATACGCTAGCCTAATGTTCGGTGCTCTTTAAAATTCGCTCGGTCATTTCGCTTTCATAGAGCGATTTTATCTCTGAAAGCGCTTTTTGCCCGAGCTCTTGTACGATTGCTTTTTCTATCACCGCTAATTTTAAAACTAAAAAAGAATATTCAGGCCGCAATTTTCCGTTTTTATATTTTAGCTCCCGGCCCTGATTCTCTTTATTTACGATATAAGTTTCAAAATCCGCGATAAATTTCTCTAATTCCTTTTTATGGCCCGCCTTTTTTAATTCCTTAAGGATGAACCGGTCAATCTCTGCCTGGGTAAATTTGCGCTCAATTTTATCCAGCGCTTCTTTTGCCGTCTTGTAGAACCAAACCAGGTATCTTTTTTTTAGATTTTTTATATCCTGCTTTTCCATTACGCAATATTATTTAGCCGGGTGCTGCTGCTTAAAGGGGATCACCGGCGCGGTCCAGGGCGTCTGCTGGTTAATAATAGAAATCTCCAGCGGGCAGACATTCGCCGGCACAGTAAGCGCGAATTTTACCGCGTCTTCAATCGCCTCGGTAGTCATCAGGCGCGAGG
>VGKK01000083.1 GCA_016867095.1 Candidatus Omnitrophota bacterium
GGCCTTTAGGCCATCCCACGCATACCGAAAATATAGACAGCGTGGTTTGTGTCGGCGGCGGAGTAGGTATTGCCGAGATTTATCCGGTTTCCCGCGCCTTTAAAACTGCCGGCAGCCGCGTTATCGGCGTTATCGGGGCGCGCTCCAAGGATTTACTTATTCTGGAAGATAAGATGCGCCAGGTTTGCGCCGAGTTATTCGTGACCACGGACGACGGCTCCTATAGCCGCAAAGGTTTTGTGACCGATGTCTTGAAGGAATTATTCGGCGTAATTGAAAAATCCACGCATATTAAATATCCTGACCTGGTTTATGCCATCGGGCCGGTGCCGATGATGAAGGCAGTGGCTAAGTTAACTAAGGAATACGGAATTAAAACTATAGTCAGCCTTAATCCCATTATGGTGGATGCTACCGGTATGTGCGGCGCCTGCCGTTGCACAGTAGCGGGTAAAACCGTGTTTGGCTGCGTGGACGGCCCGGATTTTAACGCGCACCAGGTTGATTTTGACGAGCTGGAAAAGCGCTTGAGGCTTTTTAATGCCCAGGAGGAGTCAATTAATGAAAAATTCACTGCGTAGAAACATAGACGTATTTGCGCTTTTTCTGCCCGAAATAAAGGAATTAATCAGCGCCAAAGACTTTAACGGCTTAAAAGATTTTCTTAAAAATATCAACTCTATAGATATAGCTGAAGGCTGGCGGCACCTTGAGCCGCAGGAGAAAGTAATCGCTTTCCGCTTATTAGGGACAAAAAAGAGCGTAGAGGTCTTTGAAAACCTGAGGTTGGCGGAACAGACCTATATCCTGAATAACCTGAATAATACCGAGACCGCCCAGATTATCAACGAAATGGCCCCTGATGAGCGCGCCGACCTTTTTAAAGAACTGCCCGATAAGGTATTTAAGAAATTTTTCTCTTTAATAAATAAGGAAGAGGCGCAGGATTTAAGAAAATTAATGGTCTATCACGAAGAGGCCGCGGGGGGCCTGATGACTACGGAATTTGTGGAATTAAAAAAAGAGATGACTGCCCGCCAAGCCATAGTGTACATACAGGAAAATCTGCGGGCAGACTACCGGGAGAACATCTATTCTCTTTTTGTAACGGATGAAAACCATAAATTAATCGGCAGCATCTCCCTTCAGGATCTGTTAAAGGCCCCTCCGGATATTCTGGTGCGGGACATTATGCAAAGTACGCAGTTTACTAAGCTTGACGCCGAAACAGGCGCGGAAGAAGTCTTCGTCAGGTTTAAGAAATATGACCTGTTTGACGCTCCGATTGTAGATAAGGACGGCGCGCTTCTGGGCATAATTACCGTGGATGATATTGTGGAGCGGATGGAGAAACAGGCTACTAAGGAAATATATGAGATCGGCAAGATGTCTTCCAGGGGCGGAGAGATAATCAGTTATGCGCGGGCTACGATGTTTGAATTGGTGAAAAGGCGCGCCGGCTGGCTGATTTTGCTTCTAATTTTTGATTTTTTGACCGGCACGGTCTTAAAAAACTTTGAACAAACCTTAAGCTCGGTAGTGGCGCTGACTTTCTTTATACCTATGCTTCTGGATACCGGCGGTAATGCCGGAGCGCAGACCTCCATTACTATCATCCGCGGATTAGCCACCGGAGACGTGAATGTGAAAAATATATTTAAAATTATAAAATTGGAGTTTTTCACCGCGATGCTAATGGGCTTGATAGTCGGCGGAGTCGCTTTCGGCCGGGCATTTCTTCTGCAGAAAGACTTGTTTTTAGCGGGGGTGGTCGGCGTAAGTATGTTGTTAATTGCGATACTGGCGATTATTACCGGTATTTTTCTGCCGTTATTGTCCAAGAAGTTCGGACTGGACCCCGCAGTGCTTGCCGGGCCCATAACTACCAGTATCGTGGACGTCTTCGGTTTAATAATTTATTTTAAAATAGCGCAGCTTTTTATACCGGCGTTGAGGTTTTAAATTATGCGAAAGGTCGTTCGTCAACAGCCAACCGCAGAACGTATTAAGAATTTCTTTGAAGTGGCCCTGGGTTTTTCCAAAGAAGACGCGGAGCTGGAGGCAAAGCGCTGCCTGCAGTGTAAAAATCCGCCTTGTGTGAAGGGCTGCCCGGTAGGGGTGGATATCCCGGCTTTTATAAAGTTACTCAAGGAGGGCAAGCAAAAGGAAGCCTTGGAGGAGATAAAAGGGAAAAATAACCTGCCCGCGGTTTGCGGCCGGGTCTGCCCCCAGGAAGACCAGTGCGAGGCAGTCTGTATTTTAAATAAGAAAAAGATACCGATTAACCCCGTTAGAAATAACACGGTTACTACAGAATTAAGCAAGATTTCTAACGGGGTAAATATCGGCGCGCTGGAAAGATACGCGGCGGATTATGAGTTAAGTCACAAGTCACAAGTCGCCCTTCGACTGCGCTCAGGGCAGGCAAGTCACAAGTTGGAAACCCACGGTCTTAAGGTGGCGGTGGTGGGCAGCGGGCCGGCAGGCCTGACCTGCGCGGCGGACTTGGCCAGGCTGGGCTATGCCGTGACCCTATTTGAATCCCTGCATTTACCGGGCGGGGTGCTGGCCTATGGCATCCCCGAATTCAGGCTGCCCAAGCAAATTGTGCATAATGAGGTAGAGTACATCAAGAGTTTAGGCGTGGAGCTAAAAACCAATACCCTTATCGGCAATACCTATAGTCTGGCGGATTTATTTGCCGCGGGTTTTAAGGCGGTATTTATCGCCGTAGGCGCCGGACTGCCGCAGTTTTTAGGCATACCCGGAGAGAATTTAGACCGGGTTTATTCGGCGAATGAATTTTTAACCCGGCTAAACCTGATGAAGGCCTATAAGTTTCCGGAGTATGCTACGCCGGTCAATATCGGCAAGTCGGTCACTGTTATCGGAGGCGGTAATGTCGCCCTTGACTGCGCCAGGGTAAGTTTAAGGCTGGGCAGCAAGGTCACTTTGCTTTACCGGCGCACGGAAAAGGAAATGCCCGGCCGCAGGGAAGAGGTGGCTAATGCCCAGGAGGAAGGCGTAATATTTAAGCTTTTAACCCAGCCCATAAAAATTCTGGGGGATGAAAAAGGATTTGTAAAAGGCCTGGAATGTATTAAAATGGAATTGGGCGAGCCTGACGAATCGGGAAGAAGGCGGCCCATCCCGGTCAAAGATTCCAATTTTGTCTTAGACGTGGATACCGTGATTGTCGCCATTGGCCAGAATCCCAATCCCTTACTGCCCAAGCTGGTACCTGAATTAAAAACCAATAAAGACGGCACTATTGTGGTGGACCAGGATTTTATGGCCTCTCTGCCCGGTGTTTTTGCCGGCGGCGATATTATTACCGGAGCCGATACGGTTATTTCGGCTATGGGCGCGGGGAAAAAAGCAGCGTTGGCGATAGATAAATATTTGAAAGCAAGAAATTTTGTGTAACGTTAAATGTGTAATGTGTAACGTAAGGTGTAATGGTTCTTTTGTGTAATGCAAATGCTTTGTTTTTTTGTATTTCCATTACACATTCTTTTGCGTTACACCCGCATTACACGTTACACTTTACACATTACACAGAAATAGGCTTATGCAAGATAAGAGAATGACTATTCAAGAGATTTGTTCTCTTAAGGGCAGGCGTAAGATTACTATGCTTACTGCCTACGATTATCCATTGGCATCTTTGATTGACCGGACAGGGATTGATATGATTTTGGTAGGCGATTCCCTGGCGAATGTGGTTTTAGGCCTGGAGTCCACCACGCAAGTAGGCATGACCGAAATGCTGCATCATGCCAAGGCAGTAACCCGCGCCACCAGGCGCGCCCTGGTTATCGGCGATATGCCTTATGAATCATATCAGGTAAACCCGCAGGAGTCGGTAAAAAATGCCCGGAGGTTTATTGTTGAGGCAAAATGCGGCGCCGTGAAATTAGAGTGGTTCCCCCAGTGTTTAGCCGTAACCAAAGAGATTATTCAGGCCGGCATCGCGGTAATGGGGCATATTGGCCTGACCCCGCAGACTGCGGATAAAATCGGCGGTTTTAAGGTGCAAGGTAAAGACGCGGAGGCGGCAAAGCGCCTCATTGAGCAGGCAATAGCCTTGGAAGAAGCAGGCTGTTTTTCTATTGTCCTGGAGTGCGTGCCGGATAAGATTGCCGAAATGATTACCCGCAGGTTAAAGATTCCTGCCATCGGTATCGGCGCGGGCATACATTGTGACGGCCAGGTCTTGGTTACTCCGGATTTATTGGGGCTGTTTGAGAGGTTTAAGCCCAAGTTTGTCAAACAATACATCAACTTATCGCCCCTGATTGAAAAGGCCGTCACAGACTTTAAGGACGAGGTTGCCGCGGGTAAATTTCCGGCAAAAGAGCACAGCTTTTCCATAAAGGAAGAAGAACTTAAAAAAGTATCATAACAAGACCCGGTCTTGCCAAGCGTGGCAAGACCGGGTCTTGAATTTAAGTGATATGGCGATGAACGTAAATAGGCGGAATAAATATATTACTATTGCCGTAGTTTTATTGATTGGCCTGGCCTTTGTGGCAAAATT
Organism: Candidatus Omnitrophota bacterium; assembly: GCA_016867095.1. Classification (GTDB taxonomy): domain Bacteria; phylum Omnitrophota; class Gorgyraeia; order Gygaellales; family Profunditerraquicolaceae; genus VGKK01. Next base: position 4,541 of record VGKK01000083.1, read on the forward strand.
TTCCGGGCCGTCTGTTTTAAGGCTATACGTTGAGTCGGGTATCGGTAATTGCCGCACCATACCTATATTATGCATGGCGCCCACCGAAGAAATAACTAAGCCCCAGGTAAACCAGGGATACATCCAGGGATTGCTGCCATATCGTTCCCCCAAGATGAATATTGATATACCGAGAGATTTCTCGGTATATGAAGAGCTGTTGAAGAAGGTTTATTATAAAAAGATTAAACGGCCGCACCGCGAGCCGGTGATATACCTCGTGCATAAAACGCCGAATTTTTTTATAGACTTGTTCCCCAACGTGAAAAAGCAGGGCATACTTGATAACTACGCCTTTCTTAGGCGCGTAATGTACGCTCAACTCAAAGATATAGAAGACCTGACCGATGCCTTCTTTATCATTATGAAGGGCATATTTATCCCTGATTTAGGCGACCAGAAGAATGTAATTATGGCGCAATTTAGCCTGGGCAATAAGCGGGGTTTTATTAATTATAACTTAGGCAGCCAGGATAACTATTTTGACTGTAACGTGCTGGACAGGCAGGATAATTTCTTTAAGGTTTATATTAAAGACAGGGGCGCCACCCTGGATTTGGATAAGGTGCTGGCGATTATTTCCACGGTGGATAGCGCCAAGGGGCAATATAGGCGTTAAAACGCTTGACTTTTTAGCCAATCCGCGTTAAATATAAAGGATTATGGCGGAAAA
>VGKK01000084.1 GCA_016867095.1 Candidatus Omnitrophota bacterium
TTAGCCGGTTTAGCAGCTCAACCGGTTCACCCGCTCACTGGTTTACCGGTTTACTTATATTCTTATCTGCCCGTTCCCGAATATAGTATATTTATAGGTGGTCAATTCTTCCAGCGCCATCGGGCCGCGGGCATGCAATTTATCCGTGGAAATGCCGATCTCCGCGCCCATCCCGAACTGATTCCCATCGGTAAAGCGCGTGGAGGCGTTAACATATACGCAGGCGGAGTCCACGTTTTTCAAAAATTCCAGGGCGTTTTCATAGTTATCGGTGACAATGCTGTCGGAATGGCGGGTGCCGTAATAATTTATGTGCCTGATAGCCTGGCTTAAATCCTGAACAACTTTTACCGAAAGGATTAAGGCCAGATATTCGCTATGGTAATCTTTATCCGTAGCCTGCTTAATGCCTTTTACAATCCTAAGGGTAATATCGCAGCCGCGGATCTGTACGCCTGCTTCTTTAAATTTTTTTAACATCCCCGGAAGAAACCTGGCTGCCACATCCCGGTGCACCAGCATTGTTTCCATAGCGTTACAAACGCCGGGCCGCTGGACCTTGGCGTTAAAACAAATATCCTGGGCCATATTCAAATCCGCCCACTCGTCAACATAGACATGGCAGATACCCTTATAATGTTTGATTACCGGTATGCGCGAAGCCCTGACTACGCGCTTAATCAGGCCTTCCCCGCCCCGGGGCATCACTAAATCAATATATTTATCCAGCTTTAAGAGCGCCTCTACGGCGCTGCGCTCAGCTGTAGAAACCATATTGACCACGGCCGGCGGAAACTGATGCTTCTCTAATACTTTTTTAAGTATCCTGTAAATGGCCAAATTGGAATTCAAGGCATCGCTACCTCCTCGCAAGATTACGCTGTTGCCGGACTTAAAACAAAGCCCGATACAGTCCGAAGTAACATTGGGCCGCGATTCATAGATGATGGCGATCACGCCTATCGGCACGCGCACTTTATTAATCCAAAGCCCGTTAGGCCTGCGCCAGGCCTTAATCACCTCGCCCACCGGGTCATTAAGCTTGGCGATCTGACGCAGGGAATCGGACATCTCCCTTATTTTCTTTTCATTAAGAATCAGCCGGTCAATAAAAGCCCGGGGCATTTTTTGCCGGGTTGCCTGCTGAACGTCTTTTTTATTTGCCCTAAGGATATCGGCCTTTTTGCTGTTCAAGGCCGCGGCCATCTCCCGAAGGGCCTTGTCCTTCTTAATGGAAGAGGCGCTGAGCATAACCCTGGATGCCTCCTGGGCTTCCTTGGCCATCTGTGTTAATTGTTCTTTAAGATTCATTTTGTTATTATAAAATAACAATATTATCCCGATGAATTACTTCCTTATCAAAACGGCTGCCCTTTACTTTATCTAATTGCTTGTGAGAAATGCCTGCCTTGCCCCTGGCAAATTCATTGCCTGCCAGGTCATAGACGCCCACAATATCGCCGGCGTCAAAAGCGCCCGTTGTTGACACTACGCCCACAGAGAGCAGGCTCTTTTTATTCGCCAGGGCGCGCCTGGCGCCGTCGTCAACCGTAATTTTACCTTTTGTTTTAGTGCCAAAGGCGATCCAACGCTCTCTGGCGCAAAGGCTCCCCTTACGCGGAATAAAAAGGGTCCCTTCTTTGCCCGGTTCATTGATGGCGGATAAAATAACGCCGTGGCGCCTGCCATTGGCGATTACGCAAGGAATGCCTGATTTTACGGCAATCTCTACTGCCTGAATCTTGGTAATCATCCCTCCCACGGAAGTATTCCTCTGCGTGGAAGAGGCCAGGGCCTTTATCTGAGGGGTAATCTCATCCACCACCTTAATCAGCATCTTCTTGTCTTTATCCAACAGCCCATCCACATCCGAAAGGATAATCAAAAGGTCGGCGTTAATCAAAGTAGCTACCAGCGCCGAAAGCCGGTCATTATCCCCGAATCTAATCTCATCCGTAGATACGGTATCATTCTCGTTGATTATCGGCAGGCTGTTTAATTTTAACAGGGTCAGCAGGGTATTCCTGGCGTTTAAGTAACGCTTGCGGTCGTTAAAATCCTCCCAGGTTAAAAGCACCTGTGCGCAGACAAGATTTAATTTTGCAAAGGCCCGGCGATAAATATTCATCATCTCGTTCTGGCCTATTGCCGCCGCTGCCTGCAAGGCGGATACCTCGCCTGGCCTGGCCTGCAGGCCTAAAACAGACATCCCCATGGCAATCGCGCCCGAAGAGACAATCACCAGCTCTTTCTCGTCCTTCAAGGAATCGGAGATTTGCCGGGTAATTTCATTTAAAAAAGAAAGGTCAATTTTGCCGGCGCCGGAATACAACAGGCTTGAACCAATCTTAATGACTATCCTTTTACAGTCTTTTCCTGATTGCCTCAATTAACTCCTCCAATCCCTGTTTCTTTAACGCGGAGATGGGATATACTTTTTTCTTTACTCTTTTACGGAAATCCTTCAGGTTTTCCCTGGCGTTTTCTAAATCTATTTTATTGGCCGCGATAATCTGGGGCTTGGCGTAAACCTGGCTGCTGTATTTTTTTAATTCCTGGTTAATCGTGCGGTAATCCCTTACCGGATCACGGCCCTCAAAACCGGAAATATCAATGAGATGCACCAGGATTTTGGTGCGCTCAACATGCCTGAGGAATTTATCGCCCAGGCCGCGGCCCGCCGACGAGCCCTCAATCAGGCCGGGGATATCGGCGATAACAAAAGACGCATCTCCGCTACTTACTACCCCCAGGGCCGGAAATTTGGTGGTAAAAGGGTAAGCGGCAATCTCAGGGTGCGCGTTGGAAATACTGGAAACTAGGGTTGACTTACCGGCGTTGGGAAAACCCACCACGCCTACGTCGGCAATCAGCTTTAAATCCAGCAGCAATTCCTTCTCTTCGCCGCTTTCATATTCGGTGACCTCGCTGCCATGGTGGCGATTACCTGACCCGCCCCTGCCGCCCCGCGCCACAACGAGTTCGTCCTGGTCTTTTTTTAAATCGCGCAACAGGCAATTTGTCCTTATATCCTTAACCACGGTGCCCACCGGCACCCGGATAATTACCGCGGGAGCGTCCTTTCCTTTCTTATTCTTGCCTGAGCCATGGCCTCCGGATGGGCCATAAAAATGCCTGTTATACTTAAAATCTAAAAGTGTGCGCAGGTGCCTGTCTGCGCGGATAATAATATCCGCGCCCCGGCCGCCGTCGCCGCCGTCGGGAATCCCCCGCGGGGTATACATATCGCGGTAAAAACTCCGACAGCCCTTGCCGCCCTGGCCTGCCTTAACATAAATCCTGGCTTGGTCTATAAACACTTTTCGTTAGCCTGTTAACCAGTTAGCGGGTGAGCCAGTCAAACCGGCAAACTGGCTCACCGGCTAACCAACAATAATCTCTCGTATTCTTAATCTTGTAAGCTGCTGACGGTGCCCCTTTTTCCAGTGCGAGGCCTTGCGGCGCCGGTATTTAAAAGACAAGACTTTTCCGCCCCGCATTTGCTTTAAAACCTTGGCTAAAACCTTTGCCCCCTTTAAATAAGGCTGGCCTACCTCCACTTTTTTATCCTGGGAAACCAAAAGCACCTTATTCAGGGCAATTTCCTTGCCCTCGGCAGCATCCTGCTTCTCCACCTCAATAATATCGTCCTTTTTGACCGAATACTGTTTTGCTCCAACTTCAATTATTGCATACATTTTTATGCCTCCCTGATATCCTAATCTCCTATCCCCAATCTCCTAATCACCTGATATCCGCTTTCAACACGATATCTTCCCGCTCTAATTTTAAGGACTATAAGTATATACTATTAAACGGCAGGGGTCAAGGACAAATTAAGGCGCGGGCTTTATTTCTCAAATAGAAAAGGGCGACTCGCCTATAGGAAAATAAGAATTTAATGCAGTCTATGACTCTAAAATTATATAAATAAAACTTAAGATATGCGCTAATCTGCAATCTTTCCAGCGCTCTCCGGTCCAGGCCCTTTAGTTCCAGGGCATTGCCTATCTGTTTATTGTAATCATTCCAATCCCGGCTGATTAAGCGGTAGCCCCCTAAGCCGGCCCTGGCCATATCGTATACCTGCGTGCCGGGATAAGGAACCATAATCCCCACAGATAGATAAGCCGTATTCAGCCTGACGGCTAATTTAATGGTATCTCCGGCTGATTTTCTCGTTTCATTGGGATGGCCCAGGATAAATAAGCCATGAGTCCTCAGGCCGGCTTTTTTAGCCAAACCGACTGCCCGGACCGCATCTTCTACCGTGGCATCTTTCTGGATTAGCCGTAAAGTATCGTCGTTACCCGATTCTATGCCGAAATCTATCTTTCTGCAGCCGGCATTACGCATCTTTTTGAAGATTTCATAAGATGTGCCGGTTACCCTAGAATTAGCTGCCCAGGCCAGTTTCTTCTGCAGCCCCTCCTTTTCAATAAAATCACAAATAGCAAAAACCCTTTCTTTATTCACGGTAAAAATCTCATCCAGTATCGGCAGGCGGCGAATATGGTATTTTTCCGCCAGCATTTTCATCTCTTGCGCCACATTATCCGGGCTCCTTAACCTTACCCTTACGCCATGCATCCTCATACAGAATATACATCTAAAAGGGCAACCCCGGGAAGTAATCAAAGGATAGGTCTTAGCCCTCGGAAACATCTCCCAGGCCGGAAAAGGCAGCGCGTCTAAATTTTCGATTCTGGGCCGCAGGGAATTTTGCCTGACTTGCCCGTCCATTTTATAGGCTATGCCTAAAATATCCGGCCATTGGCCGGCTTTGGCGCTGGCAATCTCAAAAAGCGCTTCTTCTCCCTCTCCTATTACTACGATATCAAATACGCTGAATTCCTTCAAGGTATCGGCGGCTAATGCCGTGGGGTGCGCTCCACCCGCCACAAAAATACTCCGCGGCAACACCTGCCTTATCCTCTGCGCCAGGAGCGCGCCGGCCTTTACATAATTAGTCATAACGGTGATGCCGACGATATCCGGCGCAATTTTCCGCGCCCTCTCTACTACCTGTTTTATGTTTAACTTTTCAAACTTGGCGTCTATAATTGAGATAGCTACGCCCCGGTCCCGTAAATAAGCCCCTAAATAAGCCAGGCCCAAATGGGGAAAACTAGGGGCATCCCATGGCTCAATTATTTTCTCTGCCGGCGGATTAATTAAAATTACCTTGATATCCCCTCCGCATAATATGTGTTATAGCTTTTGTTACAGTA
>VGKK01000085.1 GCA_016867095.1 Candidatus Omnitrophota bacterium
TGAACGAGATTATCAGAGGACCAGATTATCAGAAAGAACGCATAATTTCTCCGTTTCTGATATTCTAATAATTTGATGCTCTCGCTCTGATATTCCGATAATCTGATATTCGCAATTAACGAGAAGCATAACAGATATATAGGGAGCAACTATATGCCAGTCTTTAATTACTTAGCCACTGATTATACGGGCCACAAGATTAAGGGCCGCATTGAAGCCAAAGACCGGGTCAGCGTAATCAACAGCCTGAGGAAGACCCAGTTAATCATTATCTCCGTAACGGAACTAAAAGAAAAGGAAGGCGGGCTCCTTAGGAAGTCAGGCGCGATAAGCCTTGAGGATTTAGTGGTTTTTTCGCGCCAATTATCCGCCCTGGTAAAGGCGGGCATCTCTTTGGTCAGGGGCCTGAATATCCTTTTCGCGCAGGTAGAGAACAAGAGGCTGAAGGAGATTATTTCCGCGGTGGTCTCCAAAATTGAAGCCGGCTCCAGCCTTTCCGATGCCCTGGCAGGTTATCCCAAGGTGTTTTCCCCGTTTTATATCAATATGATCAGGGCAGGAGAATTTAGCGGCGCGTTAGATACCATACTGGAACGTTTGGCGCTATATTTAGAAAGCGTGGGCAAGCTGAACCGCAAGGTAAAGTCTGCTTTTGTTTATCCTGTCGCGGTAATTTCGGTAGCGTTGCTAATCACGTCGCTGCTGTTTGTCCTGGTCATTCCCAAGTTTAAAGAAATCTTTATGACCTTGGGGGTAAGTTTACCCCCGGCCACCCGCCTGGTAATCGGGATCAGCGAGCTGTTTAAGAAGTTCTTTTACCTGGTTCCGGTTATAGTTGTAATATTGGTTGTTGCCTTGAAATGGTTAACCAATATCCCCCAGTTAAAATTAGCCCAGGATAGGCTTAAATTAAATCTTCCGGTAGTGGGCAGGGTTATCCGTAAAGTGGCCGTGGCGCGTTTTAGCCGCACCCTTTCCACTTTGCTTAAGAGCGGGGTTTCCATCCTGGCGGCCCTGGAAATTGGCAGCGCGACTGCCGGCAATAAGGTAATTGAGGATGCCCTGGATAAAGTAATTATGCGGGTCAGTAAGGGCGAAAGGATCGGAGAATCTTTAGCGGAAAATAAGGTTTTCGCCCCATTAGTGGTCAACTTGATCGCGGTAGGAGAGGAGACCGGGGATATCGGTTCAATGCTGGATAAGATTGCCACTTTTTACGAGGACGAAGTAGATAATGCCGTGCTCAGCCTTACTTCCCTCATTGAGCCTTTTATCATTATCTTCTTGGGGGTGGTCATCGGCGGCATAGTCCTGGCGATATTCCTGCCGATATTGCAATTGAGCCAGTTAGTGGGAAGGTAGGGGTTCAAAACGGTAGCCGCCGCGGTGAATTGTGGCAATGTAATTTTTACCGATTTTTTTACGTAGAGAAAGGACGTGGGCGTCAACAGTGCGGGTAGAAGGGGCGCTGTGATACCCCCAGACCTGTTCCAGGAGTTCGCTGCGAGAGATGGCGCGGCCTTTTTGCGAAATAAGAAAACGCAATAATTTGAATTCCAGGTAAGAGAGTTTAAGCGGCTTTTGTTTTTTCGCGGCCCGGTATTTTTTAAAGTCTATATCCAGCTGCCCGTCGCGATATTCCTCCACAGGAGCCAGTTCTTTCCTTCTTAAGACCGCCTTGATCCTGGCCTTTAATTCCTCCAGGCTGAAGGGCTTGGTAATGTAATCATCCGCCCCCAAATCCAGGCCTTTAACTTTATCTATTACCTGGTCGCGCGCCGTCAGGATAATGATTGAGGAATCCAGGCCTTCTTCCTTAAAGCGCTGGCAAAGGGCAAAGCCGTTGAGATCCGGCAGGACCAGGTCCAGGAGAATTAAATCGGGTTTTTCCTTTAACGCAAGCTCGCTGCCTCTGGCCCCGTTTTCCGCTTCCAAGACCTCGTATTCCTGGCGCAATTCATCTTTCAGGCCCAGTAAAATCGCGGGTTCATCTTCAATAATCAATATCTTGGGCATAGTTCTTAAGCAGGCTCTCTTAAGGGCAGGATAATTTTAAATACACTGCCCCTGCCTTTCTGGCTCTCTAGTTCTATCTTGCCGAAGTGCCCTTCCACAATATGGCGCGCAATTTTTAAGCCCAGGCCAGTGCCTTTTCCCGTATGGTAAAAACGTTCAAAAAGCAGCTTTTGTTCTTCTGTATCAAGTCCCGGGCCCTGGTCTGCCACTTCAATTACTACTTTAGAGTTGTCTTTATACAGGCTTACCTTAACTTGCCCCTGGGCCGGCGAGAATTTTAAGGCGTTATCCAGCAGGTTGATGAATGCCCGGGGCAGCGCCTCTTTGTCTAAATAGAGAGGTGGGACCGGGGATAGATTTATTTCCAGCTTGCAGTCAGGCCGGATAAGATGGACGGGGTAATCTTCAAGAGACTGTTTCAGGAGGCCGGCCAAATCCGCCTTTTCAAATTTATATTGTTGCTTACCCTCTTCCAGTTTTGAGAAGTCCAGGATGTTGTTGATCAGGCGGCTCAGGCGCGAACATTGCGTTAGGATCAGGCTGTGGTATTCTTTTTGTTTTTCTGCTTCCTGCGGCTCCAGCTTGAGCAGCCTCTCGGCAAGCAGGCGGATGGAAGTAAGGGGGGTTTTAAACTCGTGAGTTACTACAGAGACAAATTCGCTCTTTAAGCGGGTTATCTCTAATTGTTTCTCCACATCGCGGCTGCTTAAGTAACTGCTGATGAGTAAGACCAAAAGCAGGCTGAATGCCACCATAGCGAAAGCAAACAGGCTGATGCGGTTAAAAGAGCTTAACCAGCCTGTTTCCGCCAGAGACAGGCTGGTTTGGGCTTTTAATTTATAGTTAATTAATTCGTATTGCCTGGCCAGCGCCCATAAGGCAAATACCGCCAGCATAATACTCGGTATAATCACCGCGGCCAGGTAAAACTCTATGCGTTTTTGTTTCCAGTTAAATTTCAACGCCTTATCTCCCACCCGTAATTTAACACATTAAATTAGGGTTGTAAAGAAGATATTGCGTGTGGAGTTTACCCATTTTTACACATTACACCGCAAAGGCGCTAAAACCTGCAAAGTCGCAAAAAGTTTTTCCGCGTCAATAAATGAAATATTTCTAAAGAACTCCTTTGCGTTTTTGCGGACATTTTGCGGTTTAGCGGTGTCAGGGGTCATTTTATATGTAACCTTATTAGAGTTATATTATTTCCCTTTTAAATTTTGGGGAATGTCTACAATATTAAGATTGTAAAGAAATTGTAAAAACTCGTCCCGGCTTATTGTTTTTATGCCGGGGAAGGGGTATACTTTTTATGGTAGAAAAAGGCAATAGACGAGAAGGAGAAAAGACATGAAAATATCCGGCAATAAAAGAGGAATGGTTTTACTCTTTGCTATTTTTATGATGGTGATTTTATTGGGGATAAGCTCTGCCATGGTAATGCGCGCGGTAAGCGTCGGCAAGGCCGGGATACATAAGGATTCCGGCGCGCGGGCCTTTTATGAGGCGGAGGCAGGCCTTTCCTATGCTTATGCTGAGGAATCCGGGAAGAATTTCAGCTGGTATACCCACGAAGATAAGGATACGCCTATAATTACCAGCCACGAAGTAACCCTGGGTTCAATTACCGTTAGTTTTCAACCGCCGGCCCCTCCCTTTGTTACTGCCAGCGCCGGTATAGACGCCCTTACCGGATGTTACAACGTAGCAGGAAGAAACTTTTTAGTAAAGACTTATCCCGAGCAGGTCATAAATCCGGATACAGGACAACCCGAATATACCGGGGTAACCATAGTGCATTCCCAGGCCACGATTAACGGCATCTCGCGCACCCTGGAATACCGCCTGGGCCGGGCCAGCGTTTATCAATACTTCTTTTTCTATCCCGGCAATACCAATTTTAGCGGCGGCACGTATAACGGCCGTAATTACGGCGGTATCCACGTTAATGGCGATATCAATCTGACAGGTAGCACCAATCTTTATTTCTTGACCAGCCTGACTTGCGGTTCCCAGGCAGCAGGCAGGGGTTTTATCCGGGTTCCCCAGCGCGACACCTATCTTGATTTAGCGGCTACTCCTGATGGCGAAACCCCTGTACCCATACCGGCTGCGCCGGGAGTTCCCGGGCAATTACCCTGTCAATTTCATGATGGCATTAACTACTTTTTTTATAATCCTATTACTACATTCAGGAGCGGCCCGGTCGGCTCTTATACCACCACGGTTTTACCCGCTTATCTTGATAATACCCTTTATCCCGGCGCAGCCTGGAATTATCCTAAATATAGGGGTACAAGCACAACGCCCTTACATTATAGGATTAACGATACCGACCTGAGGAATTTCGCCACCTACGAGGTAGATAATAATTGGAATGCGGCTAATCCAAATCTGAACTTGCTGGAGACAAGCAAAAGCATTGAGGTCTCAGGCATAGGCACTGCCACAGAATTAAGCATGTTTAATACCTTGAGAAGCAGCGGCACCGCGGAACAATGGGCCCAGTTCTGGAATGCCTGGAGAAGCAATCATTCCAATGATTATCAGGCTGAACGCTCAGCCGGGATATTCACCGGCGGCCAGGACTGGGAGCGCAGGTTATTTGTGGCCTGGCAGAATTACTATCTACTTAACGGCATACCTCAAAGGACTTACAGCATAAACAGGGAGTGGTGGAATGACCTGCGTTATGGCGAAGACCGCACCACTGTTGATTACCGGGCTCCGGCAGAAGCGATAAATGTTGCTACCGGCCAGGGGATAAACGCCTATTATATAAATACTGAACAGCAGGGTTCTGCCTGGCAGACGTATTTGGCGGCTAATCGCTTTAATGTTGCCGGCGAGAATAGGACTTTGATTCAGGACAGGAGCCAGGGCGCCAGCCATGTGGATACTGGCGACCTGATGGGAAGCACCCCAGACCAGAACGTAGTCAGGCAGAAGGCTCTTGCCGGCGGAATATATATCGGCCTGGATGACGCCGGTGATTTTCAAAATCCGATTGCCGAATGTACGAGCGAAAAACAGTTTTACAATGCCGCTTATCCTGCTTCAGACGGAAGCGTCTACACCGGTTATTATCAGTATAAACCGAGCAGTGT
>VGKK01000086.1 GCA_016867095.1 Candidatus Omnitrophota bacterium
CGGAGCACCATATCAGCTGGATAGAGGTTTATTTCCAGCCTCAAGGCGAAAAATTCCCTTATCAGCTTGGCAGGGCGGAATTTTCCGCCCACGGGGCGTCCATCAACGGCCCGGACACCAGCTCTGTCTATACGCACCCTCAGCTAACTATCAGCTTTAAGACCGATAAGCCCGGAGTAATTTATGCTTCCAGTTATTGTAATATACACGGCCTTTGGCAAAGTAGTAAGAGTCTGGGGATAGAGGAGGATTTGGCGAGATAGATTTAAAGATTGCCAGGGAGCTGGGAAAAAGGCTGACACTTTTAGCAAAAAAATGTAAGTAAAATTTATAAGAGGATTATTATGAAGAGCGACTTAAGGAATAACATACTTCCCGTAGGGCCGTTAATGATTGAGCATCGGCTTATTGAGCGTATGGTCGCGTTAATTGAGCAGGAGTCGGCAAAGATACGCGAAAAAGGCCAGGTGAATATAGAACTGGCTAACGCGGCAGCGGATTTTTTTAAGGTTTATGCCGACCTTTGCCATCATGGCAAGGAAGAGGATATCCTATTTAAAGAACTCCAGGTGAAACCGCTTTCTGCGGGCGATAAGGCGATGCTGGAAGAATTAAAAAGCGACCACGTGCGCGCCAGGGGCTTAGTAGGCAAATTGGCTGCGAGCGCCAAGGATATCCGTAGCCAGCAGACTAAGGTAAAGGCAGGATTGATAGCGGAGATTATGGAAGATTTAAGTAAGTTATACCGGGCGCATATTCGCAAAGAGGATAAACAATTTTTTATACCGGTAATGAAATACTTCACCAAGAATGAACAAGATGAGATGCTTTCTAAATTTAGGGAATTTGATATGACCTTAATCCATGAGAGGTATAAATCAGCAGTTTTGCAATATGAGCAAGGGTTCAGGATATAAGGGCACCGCTAAGCCATCAAGCAATGGGGAATCTTTCTTCAGCGGCGCGCTCGGCGGTCTCATTTTTATCTTATAACCGCTTAAAATCCCGCAAGTTATAGATAATTTTAAATTTTAAATTTTAAATTTTATCTTGCCAAAACCCCTTTAAAATAGTATATTATAGTATTACATTATTCGCAGCGAATGACGGTTTTTGGCAACTATCCGCTGAAAGCAGGCAGCCATATAGCGAACGGCCAGGTTCTTAACAATTATCCGCGTAAGCGGATATAAGATGCTATCTAAGGATTTATTGTTAAGAACCTAAAAAGATAGGTTTGGGAAGAAAAGACCGTTTTCTTCCCAAGGAAAGCTATCAACTGAAAGGAAGGGGTGACAGCCCCGGCTGAAAAGTCAGGGCGCCAGAGGGAAAACCATTGGTTTCCCCATGGGGAATGAGCGTCAATAGATATCAAGATACGTAATAGATAAACCAACAACCGTTCTTTGTTTACTTGTCCCGCCAAGCTAATAAATAGGAGGCGGGATCCCGATGAGAAGTTTCGTAAGAAGCGACATCATCGGGACAAGTGTTGAATAAGCAATAGCGAATGACGGGCCCATAGCTCAGCCTGGTTAGAGCAGCTCCGACGCGCAGCCGATGAATCTTCGGCTGCGGTCGGAGCCCCGACCTCCGATGTTCGCTTACGCTCAATCGGAGCGTCGGGGGTGACTCATTCAAATTATGCCTTATGTCTATATAATTAGAAGCGCTATTAATGGTCGATATTATATTGGAAGCACGGTTGATATCGAAAGAAGGTTTCGCGAGCACCGGTACGGGAAGCATCATTCGAGTAAAAGATTTCCAAGTCCGGAATTAGTATTTACGCAGGAATTTCATAGTATTGAATTTGCCAGGAGTATTGAGCGTAGATTGAAAGCTTATAAAAGAAGAGATTATATTGAAAAAGTAGTAAAAGATGGGGTAATTAAAAACCTAGGGCCCATAGCTCAGCCTGGTTAGAGCAGGTGACTCATAATCACTTGGTCGGAGGTCCGAATCCTTCTGGGCCCAGTTGACAATATTTAGAATGGGGGCATTTAGCTCAGTTGGTTAGAGCGCTACACTCACATTGTAGAGGTCAGAGGTTCAAGTCCTCTAATGCCCATTTGATAATACAAGGGCGAAGCCCCGACCTCCGATGTTCGCTTACGCTCGGTCGGAGCGTCGGGGTTGGTTAGAGCGCTACACTCACATTGTAGAGGTCAGAGGTTCAAGTCCTCTAATGCCCATTTGATAATACAAGGGCGAAGCCCCGACCTCCGATGTTCGCTTACGCTCAATCGGAGCGTCGGGGTTGGTTAGAGCGCTACACTCACATTGTAGAGGTCAGAGGTCCGAATCCTATTGCGCCCACCAGCTAACGCGGCTTTAATTGCCGTCGTGGTTACCAAAAGATAAGGGGCTAAAAGTGCCGACAGTTGATTTAAAAAGCCAGATAAGCAGCTTAGTTAAATTACAGACTGTAGATAGCGAAATTTATGCCTTGAGGTTAGAGAAGGAAGCCAAGCCTCAGGAGATTAAGGCGCTGGAAACCGCCTTTGAGGAGAAAAAACAGCAGCTTGCTGCCTTAGAGAAAACGTCATTGGATCTGCAGAAGCAGAGAAAAGACAGGGAATTAGAATTAGCCTCTAAGGAAGAGGGGATAAAGAAGCTGCAGACCCAGCTTTATTCCCTAAAGACTAACAAAGAATATCAGGCCATGCTGCAGCAGATTAATGACGCCAAGGCCGACGCCTCGGTAATAGAAGATAAAATTTTACAGTTGTTTGAGCAGGCTGATAAAGGCAGGAATGATATTGAACTGGGAAAGCAAAGGCTCAAAGAGCAGGAGAAGGTATTCCTGGGAGAGAGGAAAAAGGTAGAAGGTAGAATCAAGGAGATAGAAGACCGCCTGAGCCAATTAGATGCGCAGCGAAAGCAGATTACTCCGGAAATTGAGCCCAAGATAATCGCCCAATACGAGAGGATATTGGCTAACCGCGACGGCCTGGCGATAGCCAGCGTAAAGGATAACACCTGTAAGGGGTGCAATATGTTTGTGCCGCCGCAGGTAATTAACCTGATCCAGATGTATGAACGGCTTATTACCTGCGAGGTCTGCAACAGAATATTATATATAAATGAAGACGAGACTTATGGAACGAAGTGAACATAAGTCTCTGTCTGAATTTACCCTTGACATTTTTGAATTTCAAAAAATGTCAAGGGTTCAATTCGCACATAAACTTACTTGTACTAGCGTGCTCGTAAGTTTAGTGCTCATTGAAGGTGAGTGAGCTAGAGATTTATATTGACGGCGCTTCTAAAGGCAACCCCGGGCCCAGCGGCATCGGCGTGGTGATTTGCCGGAACACAGAGACGATTAAAAATATCTCTAGCTATATCGGCACTGCCACTAACAATGTCGCTGAATATAGCGCCTTGATTTATGCCTTGCAGGAAGCCCTTGTTTTAGGCGGCCAGAAGATTAAGATTCACACTGACAGCCAGCTGCTCTATCGGCAGCTAAAGAAAATTTATAAGGTAAAAAATCCCAATATCCTGCGGTTGTACCAGCAGGCTACGCGCCTTATTTCGGCTTTTCAAGAAGTATCTTTGAATAATATATCGCGCCAGCATAATCGCGGGGCGGATAAATTGGCGAACCTGGCGGTAAAAAAGGCAGGCAGAAAGTAGCCGCCCCTGTATAAGGGGAGGAAAGTCCGGGCTCCAGAGGACAGCGTAATGGGTAATGCCCATCTCCGCCAAAGTTTCAGGGGCGGAAGGATTATCCCGACGTTCCGACCGAGCGTAAGCGATGCCGACGTTCACAAAATACGTGAAGTCGGCATTCCGACTGAGCGTAAGCGAACGTCGGAAGCGTCGGAAGCATCGGGAGAGCCACAGAGACGAGCGCCCCACTGCCTTTGTCTTGCTACGCAAGGCAAAGGCAAAGCGTAAACGGGGCGGGTGAAACGCGGTAATCTCTACGCGGAGCAAGGTAGAATAGGAGACGAGCGCCAGTCCTGCGCGACAAAAGTCTCGGGTAGACTGCTAAAGTCCCGGTATTAATACCGGGATTGAGAGAAATGGCTACTAAAGATACGGATATTCGCCCCGTTAGAAATACTACAATAATTTCATTAGTATATGAAATTTCTAACGGGGTTCGTATCAAGACAGGACCCGGCTTATTCTGCCTGCTTTTTTAAGCTTAAAAAACAGGGGGCACCAGGTTACAATGTCACCAAGTCACCTGAATTTTTATAACGGGTGACCTTGTGACGTGGTGACTTTGTGACTGCTATCCTAATAGGAGGATTAAAATGTCTGGTCATTCAAAATGGAAAACTAATAAGGGTAAGAAAATGGCGGCAGACGCGAAAAAAGGCGCTGCCTACACCAAGATTATCAAGGAAATCACGATAGTAGCCAGGAACGGCGGGGGCAATCCTGATACCAATCCGAGCTTGCGCACCGCCATAGCCAGGGCGCGCGAATTAAATATGCCTTCGGATAATATCAAGATGGCGATAAAGCGCGGCACAGGGGAATTGCCCGGGGTAACTTATGAGACGGTAATGTATGAAGCCTATGGCCCGGGCGGCGTGGCCATTCTGATTGAGGCCCTTACCGACAATAAAAACCGCACCACCGCGGAACTGCGCAACATTATGTCTAAAAAAGGCGGCAATATGGCCGGGGCAGGTTCGGTCAGCTGGATGTTCGCCAAGAAGGGTTATATGCTTATTGAAAAAACCCAGATCCCGGAAGAAGAGCTAATGTCTGTCGCCCTGGACGCCGGGGCCGAAGATTTTAAGTCCGATGATAAAAACTACGAGATTGTTACTACGGCGCAGGACTTTGAAAAAGTAAAGCAGGCCATTGAGGCAAAGGGGATAAAATTCGCGGATGCGGAAGTTACCATGGTCGCTTCTTCCAATATTAAAGTTACTGGCAATGAGGCCAAGACGTTGTTGTCATTAATTGAGGCGCTGGAAGAACACGACGATGTGCAGCAGGTTTACGCGAATTTTGACATCCCGGATGAGATTTTAGACCAGATGGCAAGCGATTAAGTGAAGCCCAAACTTATGTCGCACTTGCCGCAGAAGGCGGCATACCGAGCTTTCCGATAAGCTCGGGTGTTGCCGCAGAAGGC
>VGKK01000087.1 GCA_016867095.1 Candidatus Omnitrophota bacterium
CGTTGAAAACATTCCAATCCGGCCTGGCCATATCCGGCGCGCCTAAAGTAAAAACCCTAATCATAAGCAACAGTCCGAAAATAAATAAAAGCGGCATTGCCCATTTACAAAGCCTCTCTATGCCGCCTTTTATCCCGTAATAAATTACCCAGGTATTCAAAATAAAAGTGGCGAGGAAAAACAGGTAAGCCGGGGCAAAACTATTAAAATATTGATTTTTCTCCAGGCCCTGAAAACCACGCAGGAAACTCTGCATTGCCGCCTGGTCGCCGAGATTGCCGTATTTGCCAAAAAGCGCGAAGAAACTATAAGCCAGGGTCCAGGATTCTATATAGGTATAATAGATAAATATGACTAACGGGCCGAATATCCCGATGACGCCGAAATATTTAATAAAACGGTTCTTCTGCCAGACACTGTGGAATATTCCCGGGGCAGTGCCATGCTCAAAACCGCCGCCATAACGGCCCAAGGTCCACTCAATCCACATCAGCGGTATGCCCAATAAGAGCAAGGAAACAAAATAGGGAATCATAAACGCGCCGCCGCCGTTGGAGGCGGCCTTGGCCGGAAAGCGCAGAAAATTCCCCAGCCCGACGGCAGAACCGGCTACCGCCATAATAATCCCTAAACGCGTCCCCCAAGTATCCCTTTTTTTACTCGTGGCCATAACCGCCTTAAATTATATCCGCCTTTAAATTACTTTGCAAGCAGTTTATCTTACATCTCCTCCAGGGCTTCCTCAATCAACGGCAAAATACCCTCTGCTTCTTCCCTGGACAGCCTGCCCAGCTTGGCAAAAGCAGGCTGGCCTTCCCTGCCTTTAAGCTCGCGGGTAATCTGCAATTTCTTCGGGCCGTTATTATAAGAATAAACGCTCACTAAAATCTTGCCGGTATCATTTTCCCAACTCTTAGAAAAAATTTGGTCATCCAAGCTGCTGTCATACGCCATAACTTCCTCCTTTAATGAGGCCGCAACTTATGGAGCGGTAGCGAACATAAGTTGTCTGGCCGAATTAAATCCTTGACATCAGAGATGTCAAGGATCATCCCTGCTGGAACTGGTTATTTTGTCTCTGACGCTCTGCAACAAGGCAATGGGTTTAAAATCCTTATTTATACAAACCAGGGTGGTTTTAGCCTCAACCAAAAGCTTACTGCCCATGCTTATCTGCTGAAGAAAATCAATGGAGCACTTTCCGATTTTTTCAATGGCGGTAGAAACCTGTAAAATATCCTGATAACGCGCCGGAGACTGATAATCTGCCTGCGTATGCGCCACCGCAAAATATACTCCGCCTTCAGCTAGTTCTTTTAAAGATATGCCATTGTTTAAGAGATATTCGCTGCGGCCTTCCTCAAAATATTTCAAGTAATTGGCATAATAAACCACCCCGCCGCAGTCAGTATCATGATAGTATACCTTCTTTTCTATGCAGGACTTTTCCATATTATTCTCTCGGGCCTTTTTTGCGCTCAATAACCTGCGGCCTTTTCTCATCTAATGCCTTTGCTAAACCCAAAAAAATCCTTTTAGAAATAACTTCTTTGGCATAAGTGCTGGGCGAAGCGACTTCAATCTGCGTCTTATTGGCGCCTAACTCCTTAAAAAATACGCCCACCGGAGTGGTATCAAGCCTGGAGAGGTAAATAGCAATCATTTTCTTGCGGCTGTCTTTGGCATAAATATAGGTCTCGCCATGCCCGAGCATTTTCTCAGTCTTGGTATAGCAGGTGTTATAACTACAATTAAATATCTTGGTAATTGCCTCTTTCCTTGTATCCTCCACGGCCTTGGTGGAAATGCCCATAAATCCCTTCGCGCCTTCCGTTACCGCGGCGCAACCTAATAAATTAAAAATTAAAAATGTAAAAATAAAAATTATAATGTAGAAATAAAAATTTTTTGAATTTCCCATTGCCCCTCCTGTATAATATTTTACTTATAGCTTTGACTAATTGCGATTATCAGACTATCAGAATACCAGAGCGAGAAAATCAGATTATCAGAATACCAGAGACAAGACAATTTCGCGTTTTTTCTGATAATCTAATACTCTGATAATCTCGTTCTGATACTCTGGCCTTCTGATATTCGCATAAAAGACAGCTCTCTTACTATTAACTCATAGTTTTTTCATTATCTTTGCTACTTAGGATGCCTATTCGTTTATCACCTGCCAAATTTTCTCCAGGTTACGGCGCGCCTCGGCCTCTCCTCTTCTGGCAAATTCCGCGGCCCGGTGCAACTCCAGCCAATACAGGCCGGAGGTATCCGGATGCAAAACTATATCCGCCAGTTGCGCCTCTTGCTGCGCCATTTCAGACTGCATTACCTCAATGCTGCTGAAGATAATATCCAGTATATTTATCCTGAACGCCTCTCTCAGGTATTGCCTTAGGCTAAACCCCGTTAGAAATTTTACTATGCCGCCCTTTTTAGGTGATATTTCTAACGGGGTAAACCATCTTCTTTGCGGGCTTATTGCCGGAGATAAACTCATCCCTTCTTTTATTTTTTCGTATTGCCTTTGGATATCTTGCCTGGAGGGCGTGACATTAACCGCGATAATCTTTCTTACGCCCATTTTTAATAAGACCTCCGTGGGCAAAGGATTGATTACGCCTCCGTCTAAAAGCATTTCTTCCTTGGCCCTCATCCCGAACGGCCGGAATACGCCGGGCATAGCGCAGCTGGCCATCAGCGCGTCCACCAGCAGCCCCTTATCTATAACCCTGGACTCCTTCTTTCTGACGTCGCTGGCAATAATCCTTAAGGGGAGCCTGACGTTGCGAAAGGTCTTGTTGCCTAAATGTTTTTTTAAAAAACCATAAAGCTTGTTGCCCTTGATAAAACCCAGCTTGGGGAAAGTTAAATCTACGATACTCCAGATATACTTGGGTTCCCTGAATTCCCTGGCAATCTCCAGTATCTCCTGGCTGGACTTGCCGGTAGCCCAGAGGCTGGCGATCAGCGCGCCTGTGCTTGAGCCGGAGACAACATCAATGGGGATTTTTTCTTCTTCAATCACTTTTAACACCCCGATATGACAGAAGGCATAGCCTACGCCCACTCCAAGAGCCAGGCCTACCAGGCGGTCGCCCAGGGTGCGCGAGACTCTCCTCATCGCCCGCGCGTATTCGCAATTAGCCGCGTCTAAAACCAATCTATCCGAAGCCGCCAATTCTATCTTGGGCAGGGTAGCTAACACAGGGTATTTTAATATCTCCAGCTGCTGTTCGTAAGTAAGTTTGGAGAATTTATATTCATTGATAATAATTTTTATCTTTGATTCCTGAAAATGAAATTCCGACTTGAGGCGCTCAATGAGATTATGGGTTTTTTCCAATTCCACGGGCTCGGTTCCGGTAAGGATATGAATCAAGTCCGACTGGTTTAGCATCTGAAAGATAATCCTGTCCATATAGGCCGGAAGATCCAGGATGATATAATGGTAATCATTAACCAGGCGGCTTAAAACATTCACCAGCCGCTTCAGGCAGGCGTCGTCTTGCGGCTGATACGAAAGGCAGATTAAATCCACCCCAAAATTATCCTTCAGGAGAAAATCCTTTATTGTTCCGGCAGTATCCAGGGGAAGGGACAAGTCCAAAACCCGGTGTTCACCCTGGAGGCCCAAACGGCCGGGTAAGCTGTGGGCCTTATCTTGCGTGGCGATATCCAATATCATCACTGACTTTTGTGTTTCGCGTTTTAAACCCAGGCCCAAATTAAGCGCGTAAATAGTCTTACCGGCCTGGGAATGGGAGCTAAACACGGAAATAACCGTGCTCTCAAAAATAGTTTTCTGATGGACGTCTTTACGCTTAAGCCTGCGGGAGAGGGTCTGGCCTAAATCAATGGCCAGGCGGGGAATCTTGTTTAAAAGAAAATTAAAATCCTCCTTGTTGATAGCGAGGATGAGGCAGTCATTGATGGCCTTGGCGGTTACTGAATGCGCTTCGCCGGTTAAAAGCGAAATAATCCCGAAATACTTTCCGTGATGCAGGTATTCCAAAATTGTCTCGTTGCCATCCTGGTCTTTAGTATAAATTACCACCCGGCCGAGGATGACGCAAGAAAAGGCATCGGCGCAAGAGCCTTCTTCGTAAATATTCTGGCCTTTTTTGTACTCTACAAAATTAACCCTTTCCTTAATCAAGGCCTGTTCTTCTTCGGATAAATCGGAAAATAAAGGGATCTCTTTTAATATGGAATCTTTGTTTACCGCTTCCATTTAATCCATCCTGTTATTTTTACAAACTAAAGCGAATAATGAAAATATTATACCATAAAATAAAAAATCCCAACAAAATATGTTCTTCTTCGCCAAGGCTTCGAAGAACTATTCTCCGAAGCTTTAGCGCAGGAGAATGTTGGGATTTTTATATTAAGAAACCACCGATAAAGGCGGGCTTATTCGTTCCTCACCTCGCGGCAACCCAGCCACCATATTACTTCTACCTGCCTAGCTACTCTACTAAAAACCGGCAGAGTGTGGCTTGGTAAAGTAATTTAGGTCTGTGGCTTTGCGTCCCCGTCTTTCGACGTCCGCCAAACTGCCGGCGGATCCGCCACGATTGTGGCAGAGGTAAACCCCGTTAGAAATTACTTCTAACGTGGCTCCCCCCGTTATTTCTAACGGGGTTTACCTTTATCGGCTACAATAAAGTATACCACAAATTACCTTGTTTTCAAGGTAATTACCTTTTTTTGGCGCCTGAACTGGACGGTACGTTCAAATAAGTGCCTAACACCGCCCAGGTCTTCGGGCCGATTTTGCCGTCCGCCTTCAGCCCGTTTGCCTTCTGGAATTCCTCAATTGCCTTTTTGGTCATCGGGCCGATTTTGCCGTCAATGGCTCCCGTGTAATAATTGGCATTTTTTAACGCGGTCTGAATCTCCATTGCCGTAGGCTTATAAGGCCCTGCCGGAGGTAAGGGTTCTAAGGTGGCCGCGGCCTGCGCTGCCGGCTGCATAGCTGGGGCCTTAGCTTCGCCGGATACCTTTGCCTCTGTATTCAGCGTGCTTAGGGCCTCCATGGATAAAGGCTCTTGCATCTCT
>VGKK01000088.1 GCA_016867095.1 Candidatus Omnitrophota bacterium
TACGCTTCAGGCGGCGTTAGAGGGATAAGAAGCATAATGGCCGATTTTTATATTTATTTAATTGCCGGCTTGCCTTTTTTGCGTTTTGGGCAAGATGCGCCGTTTTCTTTTTCGGTATTCCTGCAGAAATGCGCGGATTTAATTCCCGAAAAAGACCTGGAGATATTAAAGGCAATTTCTCTGGGGACGGAAAGTCTTTACCTGGATAAGCATCCGGCTTTAAAACAACGCTATCTTTTTGAGCGGGCTTTACGCAATGAATTGGTGAAAATCCGCGCCAGCCGCAAAAAAATAGACGCGGCCAATTATCTAAGGGGCGACGGCTATGTTGAGCCGTGGCTTAGCCATATCGCCATTAACGCCTATCGTAACCCCTCGCCGATAGAAGCGGAGAAGATATTGGATGCGGCCAGGTGGCAATTTTTAGATGAGCTTTCTTTAGGCCATTATTTTGATTTGGAATATCTCGTCGCTTACGCTTATAAATTATTGATTTTAGAGCGTTGGCAAAAGGTGCAGGCCGCGGATAAGGCCAAGGCGCTGGAAGAAGTTTTAACGCAAAAGTTAATAAGGGCTTTCTATGACCAATAAAAGAATAGGCCGTATCAGCCAGATTAACGGTAATATGGTTACGGCGGATATTGATACCTTTGTCATCCAGAATGAGGTGGCCTATATATTGCACGGTCAGGAGCGCTTGAAATCCGAGGTTATCCGCGTGCGGGAAAATACCGCCCAGATGCAGGTCTATGAGCAGACCGCGGGTTTAAAAATAGGGGAAGAGGTAGAATTTAGCTCCGAGTTATTATCCGTGGAATTAGGCCCGGGCCTGTTAGGCCAGATTTTTGATGGCCTGCAGAACCCCTTGCCTCAGCTTGCCGAGCAATGCGGGTTTTTCCTCAAGCGCGGCGTGTATTTAAACGCCTTATCCGATGAAGAGGCCTGGGAATTTACGCCGCTGGTTAAAAAAGGCGACTTATTACGGGCCGGAGAAAAAATCGGCTTAGTCAGCGAAAAGCTCTTTAAACATTATATTATGGCGCCTTTTGAGCTGAAGGGGGCGCTGGAAGTTTTAAGCATAATTACCCAAGGCAAATACAATGCCAAGCAGTCACTTTGCCGGTTA
Source organism: Candidatus Omnitrophota bacterium (assembly GCA_016867095.1). GTDB lineage: Bacteria > Omnitrophota > Gorgyraeia > Gygaellales > Profunditerraquicolaceae > VGKK01. The sequence continues at coordinate 1,127 of VGKK01000088.1, forward strand.
AAAGACGAGTCGGGTAAAACCCACGACGTATTTTTAAAACAGAAATGGCCGGTCAAGGCGCCCATTCAGGCCTACGCGGAAAAGTTAAAGCCCGAAGGCGCTTTAGTCAGCAAGATGCGCATTATAGATTCTCTTTTCCCGGTAAGCCGCGGCGGCACTTATTGCATCCCCGGGCCGTTTGGCGCCGGCAAGACTGTGTTGCAGCAGTTAACCAGCCGGCATGCTGAAGTAGATATAGTGATTATTGCCGCCTGCGGGGAGCGCGCCGGAGAAGTGGTAGAAACTCTCAAGACCTTTCCGAAAATAACCGACCCGCGTACCGGCAGGCCTTTAAGCGACCGCACAGTGATTATATGCAATACCAGCTCTATGCCGGTGGCTGCCCGCGAGTCCAGTGTTTATACCGCGGTGACTATCGCCGAATATTATCGCCAGATGGGCCTGAATGTTTTGCTCTTAGCGGATTCTACTTCTCGCTGGGCGCAGGCCATGCGCGAGATGTCCGGCCGTCTGGAAGAAATCCCCGGCGAAGAGGCCTTTCCCGCGTACCTGGAGTCGCGCATCGCTTCTTTTTACGAGCGCGCCGGCATTGTACGGCTTTATGACGGCGGTATCGGTTCGGTTACCATCGGCGGGACTATCAGCCCGGCCGGAGGGAATTTTGAGGAGCCGGTAACACAAGCCACCTTAAAGGTGGTAGGGGCATTCCACGGGCTTTCCCGCGAGCGTTCGGATGCCCGGCGCTATCCCGCCATTGACCCCCTGATTAGCTGGAGTAAATACAAAAGTTTTATTGCCGCCGAGCAAAAGGAAAGGGGCCATGAGATTCTGCGTAAGTCGTACGAGGTCTCCCAGATGATGAAGGTGGTCGGTGAAGAAGGAACGACGCTTTCCGACTATATAGATTACCTAAAAGGGGAGTTTTTAGACTTTGCCTATCTACAGCAGAATGCCTTTGACGCGGTGGACGAGGCAACGACCGAAGAAAGGCAGGCCTATGTCTTTGGTTTTATTTATCGCCGGATATTAGAGGCCGAATTTGCCTTGGCCGATAAAGAAAAGGCCCTGCAGTTCTTTCAGAAGCTCAGGCAGTTATGCCGTACCTGGAGTTCCGCGCCCTGGGGGAGCGCGGAATTTAAAAATACAGAAGACGAGATCTCCGTTACGATAAACACAGCGCTTAAATCCAAGGAAGAGTTAAATGTATAAAGTTTACACCAAGATTCTGCAGATTTCCGGAGATGTCATTACCGTAGAGGCCGAAGACACAGGCTATATGGATATTGCCGAGGTTACTACCCGGCAGGGCAAGTCTCTGGCCCAGGTTATCCGTTTGGATGGGGCGCGGGTGGCGTTGCAGGTTTTTGCCGGAAGCCGCGGGGTTTCTACCGGCGACCGGGTGCGTTTCTTAGGGCATCCGATGCGTATTGCCTGCGGCGAGAATTTGTTAGGCAGGATATTTAACGGCAGCGGCATGCCTTTGGATAAAGGCCCGGATTCTCTGGAGAACCTTATTGATATCGGCGGCCCGCCGGTAAATCCGGTAAAAAGAGTAATCCCGAATAAGATGATTCGCACCGGCATCCCGATGATTGATGTTTTTAATTCGCTGGTAGAGTCCCAGAAGCTGCCGATTTTCTCAATTGCCGGCGAGCCCTACAATGATTTATTGGCCCGTATTGCCATTCAGGCCGAAGTAGACGCGATTGTCTTAGGCGGCATGGGCTTAAAATACGATGACTACTTATTCTTTAGAGATACGCTTGCCGCCAGCGGTTCGCTTTCGCGCTGCGTGTTTTTTATCCATACTGCGGCTGACCCGACGGTTGAGTGCCTGCTTGTGCCGGATATTACGCTGGCTGTAGCCGAGCAATTTGCCCTTTCCGGAGAGCGGGTTTTGGTGTTACTGACGGATATGACTAACTTTTGCGATTCCCTCAAAGAGGTGTCCATCACAATGGAGCAGGTCCCCTCTAACCGCGGATATCCGGGCGACCTTTACAGCCAGTTGGCCGCGCGTTATGAAAAAGCCGTGGATTTTGAGGGCGCGGGGTCATTGACTATTTTGGCCGCTACGACTATGCCCGGCGACGATTTCACCCATCCTATACCGGATAATACCGGGTATATTACCGAAGGCCAATTTTATCTTAAGGGCGGGGTCATTGAACCGTTTGGTTCATTAAGCCGGCTCAGGCAGCAGGTAAACGGCAAAACCCGGCCTGACCACCGCGCCATTATGGATACAATGATACAGCTCTTTGCGAGTTTCCGCGAGACCCTGGAAAAACAGGCTATGGGTTTTCAGATGAGCAGCTGGGACAAAAAGCTGCTGAAATATGGCAGGATGTTTGAGCAGGGGATGATGTCATTGACGGTAAATATCCCCCTGGAAAAGGCCCTGGACAGAGGCTGGGAGATTTTGGCAGCCTGTTTTACCCCGGAAGAAACCGGCATCAAGAGAGATATGGCCGCGCAGTATTGGCCAAACAATGTCACCACGTCACCAGGTCACAAAGCCACCAGTTAAATGGCAAAAGTCAAACTGATAAAAGGGGAGTTAAAGAAGCAACGCGACGCGCTCGCGCAATATGAGCGCTTTTTGCCTACGCTGCAGCTTAAGAAACAGCAGTTACAGCTGGAGATTACGCGTCAGTTAGGCTTGCTGCAGGAAAAAAACAATCTGGAGTCCGCTAAAATAAAAGCGGCGACGGCCTGGGCCGGGTTATTTGCGGCCAAAGAAATGGATTTTGAGCCGTGGCTTAAGCCGCAAAAAATTTCTACCAGCGTAAAGAACATTGCCGGAGTAGGCCTGGAGATTTTTGAAAACGCGGAATTTAAAAGCGCGGAATACGATTTATTCAGCGCGCCGCTCTGGGTAGATACGGCTATCGAGGCCCTAAGGACCATTGTCGCGCTGCGCCAGGAGACGCGGTTGATAGAGAGGGGGCTGGAGGTCTTGCGTCAGGAATTGCGCGTTACCAGCCAGCGGGTAAATCTTTTTGAAAAAGTGAAAATCCCCGAGGCAGAAGAGGCTATCCGCAGGATTAAAATTTATATCGGCGACCAGATGAGCAATGCCGTCGGCCGCAGCAAGATTGCCAAGAGAAAAATTGAGGGGGTAGTTTTAGAGCTTTTTCCCGCCTCGTAGGATGCCGTAAAATTCTCTTGCGACAATTTTACGGCACTCGGCGGGATTAATTCGGCCAGACAACTTATGTTGGCTCACTTCGTTCGCTCCATAAGTTGTGGCCTCATTAACATGATTGTAGCGATGAAAAAGGTTACCGTGTTTGTGCAGGATAAGGACGCGGATGCCGCCGTGGGCAAATTACGTTCTTTAGGCCTGTTGCATGTGCTGCACGAGAAACTTCCTTCAGGCGAAGAGCTCGGGCGCCTGCGCGATGACCTGGCCTTAACGAACCAGGTAATTGGTATTTTATCCGAAACGGAATTTTTCCATAAACAAACAGCCCCGGCAAAAGAGTTCGGCGAATGGAAAATGACTGCCCGTCATATCCTTGGCCTGCGCGCCAAATACAGCCAGCTCAAGGATTATTCTCTTGGCATAAAGGCCGCGATTGCTCTTTGGCAGGAGTGGGGGGATTTTGACCCCGCGGAAATCAAGAATTTAATGAAAAAAAATATTTATATCCGCTTTTATCAGATTCCGGTAAAAGAATTAAAAAATTTGCCCGCCGGAGTTATCCTGAAAAAAGTTTCGCTAAAGGCAGGATTAGTAAATTGCGCGGTAATTACCAGCGGAAATTTAGAGATCCCCTTTAAAGAATTAGGCCTGCCTAAAATGAGTCTGGCCAGGATGCGGGAGCGCTTATCCGAGGACAACCTGGCGCAGGAGGCGGTAAAGAAAGACCTGCAAAAACACGCCGGTTATTTAGAGAGG
>VGKK01000089.1 GCA_016867095.1 Candidatus Omnitrophota bacterium
ATTAACACCGCAAAAGCGCAAAAGTCCGCAAAGACACAAAAGGGTTTACTGGCGCACTTTCTTTTGCGTTTTTGCGGTAATTTTGCGGCTTAGCGGTGTTAAGTATTTATTACAATTATATACCATCTTTGGGAGAAAGTTCAATTTTTACCTTCTGCCAGTTATCAGACGGGAAATTTGCCTGCTGGATGAAAAGATAATGGCTGACATAGCGTATTGCCAAAAGATCCGCCTCTAAATTGCCTGAAGAAATCCTTCTTTTAATCATAATATAATTCTTATTCTCTGCCGGGTTAATACTAAAGGCAAGTTCAATATGCGCTATCTGCCTGTCTTTAAAATACAGCAAGAAATGGTACGGCAAGGAAGGATAAAACATAATTACCTGGCTCTTTCTGCTCGTAAGCGCCGGCAAGACGGATACCTGCGCCATAAAGATTGACTTGGCCTTATCAAAACTTAAATCTGCCCTGGGCTTTTGGTAATAATTGGATATAAGAGGATAATCTATTTTTGCCTTGTCTTTGTAGAGTGGTACAGCATCTGACTTTCTGGAAAAAATTTCTTTTATGCCCTCTATTCGGAAACTTTCCTTAGCGATTAAATCCGAGCTGCGCAAAATTGCGCCCCAGGAAAAAATAACGCTATAATTAAGGGCGGGAATTTTATCTCCAAACGAGAGGCTAAAAATACCGAATACCACTATGTGCCCCAGAAGCGAGATAAGTATGCTTTTTTTAAAAGACGCGGGAAAAATCATTTTTTATACACGGATATACACGGATTTTTTACGGATACACACGGATTAAAAATTTTATCCGTGTTAATCAGTGCTTTATCCGTGTTAATCCGTGTTAATCTTGATTGGTCGCGATATTTATCTGGGTTATGCCTATTTCACGGGCCATATCCCAAACCTCCACCACCCTGCCCAGAGAGGCACGCTTATCCGACTTAATTAAAATCGGCTGTTTTCTTTTAGCGGCCTGCTTAAATAAACTTTTGAGCTCCGCCATTGTTATTACTTTGGCGCCCAGATAAATCACGTTTTCGCTGGATACAACTATCTCTATATTCTCTAATTTTACCGCCTCGCTGGTTACCGCCTTGGGCAGGTTAACCCTTATTCCCGGCTGCATCACAAAACTGGAGGTGAGCATAAAAAATATCAATAACTGAAATACCATGTCAATGAGCGGCGCGATATCTATTTGCTTTAAGCCGTGCTCTAGTTCCATATGCCTTTTAAAGCGCATTTATGCTACCTCCGTTATTTATTGTGTAACGTTAAATGTGTAATGGAAATACTTAAGCCTTATTTTTCCATTACACATTTTTTTTGCATTACACCCACATTACACTTTACCCCGTTAGACCCAGAAAGCCCCGGCCTTTAGGTCGGGGTCTAACGGGGTTTACACATTACACAATTTTTATCATTCCGTTAAGAAATTAACGAGTTCCGTGGATGCCTTTTCCATTTCTAAAATAAAACTGTTTATCCGGCTAACCAGGTAATTGTAGGCCACAAATGTCGGGATGGCAACCACCAGTCCCGCGACCGTAGTCAACAACGCCTCCCAGATGCCGCCGGCTAAATCGCCCGGAGAAACTGGATGGAAAGAAGTAGCTTTGGCCTGAATAACTTGAAAACACCTGACCATGCCGGTCACCGTGCCTAACAGCCCCAGGAGCGGGGAGATATGCGCAATTGTAGCCAGCGTAGAAAGATTCTTCTCCAGGCGGGGAATCTCATATAAAGAGGCGTCTTCAATCGCCTCTTTAATCTGGATACGCGTACGGTCATATTTTAATATTCCCGCCTTTAAGATATTGGCCAGGGGGCTGTGCACGCTATCGCAGACCTGCAAGGCCTCTTTTATCTGGTGATGTTTCATTTTATCCAAGATACTGCTTAAAAAATCCTGGGCGTCTATTTTTATCTTATGCAGATGCCAAAATTTTTCTAAAATTATCGCCAGGGCAAATATTGAACATAAAAGTATCGGCCACATCACCGGCCCGCCGGCCAAAAACAACTGCCACATGCTCATCCTGTAAAGATCCATTTTCCCTCCTCCATTGAAAAAATCACAAATTACAATATACAAATTACAAACAATATACAATACCGAAATCACAATACCAAAACCTAATATTCTAGTTTGTAATTTTGGCCATTTGGCATTGTGATTTGTTTGTGATTTGGAATTTGTGATTTGTAATTTATTTCGATTTTTTTATATTTTCCTCAATCCAACCCATCCTTTCCTGTGCGTATTTTGCCTCTTCTGTGTTCATAGAGATAATCCTTTTATAAATTTTTACGGCTTCCGGAAAATTTTCTTTATTTTCATAAATTGCCGCTACCCTTAAAAGCGATTTTACCGCCAGGGCCTGGTTATCTGTATAAAGATAGGTAACTTTTAAATACTCCTCAATCGCCTCTTCGGGCTTTTTCTGCGATTCTTTTGTTTCGGCGATCTTAAATTGGATTTCCGCCATTTGCTTTACCGGAACGGCTTCTAAACTCTTACGGTATAAATCTATCGCCTGGTCATACTTGTTTATCTTACGATAGATATCCGCGGCCTTAGGATAAAGCAGATGCGCCAAGTTAGCGTGCTCCCCGGCTACCTTATTATACATACTGATGGCTAAATCAAATTTTTCCTGTTTGGCGTAGATATCCGCTATGGCAATGGCGGCGGTACCGGCCAAGTCTGAATTCTCCAGCTCAATTACCTTTTTAAAACTATCTATCGCTTCTTGATATTGCCCTTCTTCTTCATAAATCGAACCTAAAGCATAATGACAGGAAGCCGCCAGGTTACTGCGCGGGAAGTCATGTATCAGCGAAGCAAAATAACGGCGCGCTAAAGCTAACTCATTGCGCCGGTAATAATACTGGCCTAACCACCAGATTACTTCCGGGGTCAATTGGGAATCCGGGTATTTAGAACGCAGGGCCTTAAACCTGTTCATCGCCTCTTTCTCGTCGCCCATCTGGTAGTAGCAATCAGCAATCTCATATTCGGCCTTTTGCACCATCTCGGTATCTTGATTATAAGCGCCGATAATTTCTTTAAAGACCCCGATAGCCTCGGTAAACTTGCCTAAATTATACAGGCTGGTCCCTAAAAGATACAGGCTCTGCGGCCTCAAAGCGCTATCCTTAAAGTCGCTCTGAAATTTTTCAAAAACTTCTTTGCTGGAGGCATAATCCTCCTTTTGAAAGTAGGCTAATCCCAGCGCGTAAGAGGCGTCATCCAAAAGTTTTGATTCGGGAAAATTCTTCTTCAGGCTTAAAAAACTGATAATCGCGCCGTCAAAGTTTGAAGACTTCAACAGTGTCAGGCCCAATTGATACTGGACATAATCGCTGTACAGGCTGTCCGGGTAGTCTTTTAAGATACTATCGTATGTCTCCTGCGCCTTCTTATAATCGCCCGAATCCTGGTAGGCATCGCCAATCTGGCAAAGCGCGGAAACTTTAATAATCCTGTCGTCTGTAAGTTTGGCTAATTTACGGAACTCATCTATGGCAAGCTTGAATTCGCCTTCCTTAAGGTAGGCCCAGGCCAGGCCATGATGCAACTTGTCCGCCATTTCCTGCGGTATTTCCTGCGGGTCAATTTTATCTATTGCCTCTTTATAGACGCCGATGGCCTCTTTATAATCCGCCATATTATAAAACGCGTCCGCCTTGCCCAGGTACGCCTGAACCAGGACTGCCGGCTCGCCGGTTGCGGCCAATAATTCATCGCAGATACCCTTTGCCTCGTTAAATTTCGCGGTCTCAAAAGCCAAAATTGCCTTGCCCAGCAATAAAGTATCCAGGCTTCTTTTCTCCAGGCTATCGGGCTTTAACTCTGAAAAGACGCTCTCTGCCTCCGCGTATTTTTTTAATTTTAGGTTCGCCCAACCTATGCCCAATTTAGACAAGGCCTGCATCTTCTCATCTTTAGTGTTGGAAATTGCCTTCGTATATTCGTCAATTGCTTCGCTAAAATTATTTAAATAATAATCCGCTTCGGCAAAATAAAAATACAGGTAGGCAAGGCGGGGTTTATCTTTGGGGTATCTATTCAGGTAAAACCTGGCCCTCTCTTTTAAACCGGCGTAATCCTTTAGGTTATACAAGCATTCAATTATCTTAAAAGAAGATTCCTGGGCCTGGGGTTCTTTGGGGAATTTTTCTTCTACTATCTTAAAATACTCCAGGGCCTCGCTGTATTGCTGGTCCTGAAATAAGCACCAGCCTAATGAATAGTAACTTGCCGGCGCATAGGCGGATTTGGGAAATCCATCAACCACCCTCTTATAATATTGGGCGGCCTTGCCGAAGGCATTGCCCCTGAAATGCACCTCGCCAATCCAATACAGAATCTCATCCTGGATACCTTTGGCAGAAGGCTGGTTCAACAGTTCTTCCAATTTTGCCAGGGCGCCTAAAAATCTGCCTTGATGAAAATAACATTCCGCGATGAGCATATTTACCTGCGGCAGCTTAGTTGAGGCGGGATAATTTTTCAAGAAATTCTCTAAAAGGCCGATACTCACCTCGTAAAACCCGTCCTCAAAGGCCTTTTGGGCCACAAACAGCGCCTCCTCCTCTTCAGAGGATTCCTGGGCGTATAGAACAGATAAATTCCAAATTCCAAACACCAAATTACAAATAATAACCAATGACCAAATACCCAATAACCAATCCGTCAATATTCGCGGCGGATGGAATTTTGGAAATTGGGATTTGGGATTTGTTTGGGATTTGGAAATTGGGATTTGGGATTTAAACATAGCTATTAATCAAGCACTATATCACTTCTCTATTCTTTATTCAATACCTTTTCTTAAATGAGCGGATAACTTACGGAGCACGTTACCCGACCTTTATCGGAAAGGTCGGTATGCCGCCTTCTGCGGCAACACCCGAGCTTATCGGAAAGCTCGGTATGCCGCCTTCTGCGGCAACACCCGAGCTTATCGGAAAGCTCGGTATGCCGCTTT
>VGKK01000090.1 GCA_016867095.1 Candidatus Omnitrophota bacterium
GGGCGATGGAATAAGTTTCTTTTGGGCCGGGGTCAAAACGAAAATTTATCTTTAAGGCGGCGGGCTGAAGGACAAAAGACGGCTGGAAATCCAGGGATTTATTCCGGTTAATGAAGGCTGACAGGATAATCGTAAAGCCGAAGATAAAAAACAAAAAGATAAAAAAAGGAAGATTAAAAAGCGGGGGAAGAATTTTGGTTTTCTTTTTTTTCTTTTTTAAAGAAGCGTCCAGGTAAATCGTGGCGAGGTGTTCGTAGATATCTTTCTTGTCCATTAAATGAGCAGATAACTTACGGAACGTAAGTGACGTAAGTTATAGCGAAGCGTCTGCGAATTTATCCCGAAGCGTACGCCAAAAATTTCAAAGAAATTTTTGGCAGTGTTTACGCAAGGGATATAAATTTAAAAAATATTATATACCTTATAGCACAAAACTCATTAGCTGTCAAGTAGTTAAAGGGTTCCTAAGATACGCGGGGATATTTTTGCCGATGATGGTATAGAAGTTGGATAAGTGCATCCGAAAAAGCCGGTCAAAATCAAGGTGGTTTTCGCCATACCACCAGAACCAATCGCTGCCTTCCAAAATATACATCTGTTTCCAGGCCAGCTCTTGCTGTGAGCCTTGAACCGCCAACTGCGAACTTTCTAATTCTTTCCTTGCCTCGGCCAGCCATTCCCAGGCCTTTACTTTATAGGGATTGCCGATCCATTTGCCAAAGTCCCCGTATATCCAGGAACCGGCGGCCAGGCGCTTAATTTCCCGGCGGGCGGGGTGCGCCTTTAAATATTCGCTAATGGTGGTGGTCTTGATAAATTTGGCAGCGGAGATTTTTTGATAAAGTAAATTCAAAAAATCCGCCCCGTCGCCAGGGTAATATTCCCAGGCATTCTCGCCGTCCATCGCCATAGTCACCAGTATATCCTCGTCTTTGAACGCGGCATAGGTATTTTCCAGATGCTTCATAAAATCATCTACCGCACTTTCCGTCTTCCAGCTATAATAGACAAAGCTGATTAAATCCGCCAGGTTCCGGTCGCGAAAGATAACATTTAAATCCCCCTCTTTCCTTCTTATCAGGTGCGGTTGATATAAAATGCGGGTATCGCGTTTTTTTGACTTCAGGGATTTAAACAGGATTGCCTCGTCCGTGACTATCCATTTTATCCCGCCCTCCATAATAAAAGGCAGGATGTGCTCGCTTACCGACTCTTCAGACGGCCACATTCCCGCGGGCGCCCCGCCAAATTTATCCTGGTATAACTTAACCGCCTCTTTTACCTGGACGCGGGCATCTTCCGGATAGGAAAAATTGATTTTTGGCAGGATGGTCTTAGGATTAGCTTCTTTGGCGGTTTTAGTGTTATAGAGCAGGGGCAATATCGGGTGATAATACGGGCTGATACTGACCTCTATCTGGCCGCTGGACATAAAATTTTTATAGGCCGGGATAATCTCTTCTAAAATCTTATTCTGCGTATCCAGGACCGCGCGCTTTTCCTCTTCGCTGAAGAACCGGGCCTTAGCGACAATTTCCCTTAACTGGGGCGAGTCTTTTCTAAAAAGCGGGTCTGTCCAGGCTAAGTTAAACCAGACCTGCAAATCCAGGTAATCCTGGTCGCGGAATTCCTTTTTTGCCTCTTTCATAAAATAGAGTTCGTAATAGCGCGGGGAAAGGGAAATGACTTTTTCCTTGTTAATGGAAAAAAAGTTCTCTAAAATAAATTTTTTTTCTGAATGGGTTAGTTCTTTGGCCGGCTTATAAGAGAGCTCCAAAAACTTGTCTTTTACGCTGCGCCGGATATAGTCATCTATCTGCTCCACCAGGGAAGGCACCAGGTTGAAGGTCTGGCGGACCTGGGGGTATTTCTCCAGAATCTGGACCATATCCAGGTAATCTTTTAAGCCGTGCAGCCGCACCCAGGGCAGCTCCATCTCCCCGGTAAGGAGATTTTCGTAATACGGCTGGTGCATATGGAAGATAAAGGCAAGGTAGAGCATAAATTTAATAACATGTCACCGGGTCACCAAGTCACCAGGTCACCCGTTAAGACTTTTATAGAAATTCCAAAGCAAACCGCCTACTTCTCTTCTAGAGTCTTCTAGTCCTTCATAACTCTTTTTATCAAGATATTTAAGATAAAAACAAAATTCTAAAAGATACTCGGTTTCTGCTAATGATCCCAGGGCAATATTTATAAATTGCTTGAGCTCATTTCTATTCTGTCTGCCTGTTCCTTCAACAATATTGGTAGCTATAGAAATTGCTGCTCTTCTTAACTGAGATGTTATACCATAAATTTCATCTTTAGGAAATTTTTTTGTTTCTAAGTAAACTTGGCGCGCCAATTCATTTGCCTTCTGCCATACTATTAATTTTCTATAACCTTTTTCTAGCATCTTTACTGGTGACGTGGTGACATTGTGACGTGGTGACCACAATTATTATACAATAAAAAAGCCCCCAGAGGTTTTTAGCCTCCAGGGGCTTTTTGTTTACATAAATATACTTTAGAAAGTGACCTTCATAGAACCGAGAACCTGGCTGGCAGTATTATCATTGGTCTTATCATAGACCGAGCCGGGGATATAAACGCCGGCGGTTAACCCTAACTGCACATCTTCTGTGTAGTTATAGATTAAACCCAGGTCTATTTCATCTGCCAGATGCCTCTTATCCTTAACCACGGTGGTTGTAGGATCGGTTGCGATACCGCTTAGCCTCCTGGTAGAATCGGCAGCAGTATTATAGGTAGAAAGGAGCCTGATGTGATACCAGTTTAACCTTAAGGTCACATCGTCCATCGGCCTGATGGCTGCGCCTACGTCAAATAAGTTACAATTGGAGAAACCCACAATCCGATTAAAGATGGTTCCCTGCGCCTGGTCCTCATACATCGCATCCCAACCAGTGAAACGGTCTTTGGTGGTTTGGTCCCTATCACCGGAAAGGCGGGTCCAGTTGAAGTTCAAGACTGGCGTATATTTAACCGTGGGTAGAGCTAACGAAGAGGTAAGCTGAATACCATACGCCCTATGCTTGGCTTTCATTGGAGCGCCAGAAGTATCTCTGATATCATCCGGATACAAATCCGTATCCGAAAGATGATTGCCAAACTGATAAGCGCCTTCTAAGCCTAAGGTGACGTTCTTAATGCCGGAATAAGCAACGCGCGTACCGACAACATTCAGCCTTTCGCCATTGCCCTCGGTACCAGTAAGACCCGTGCTGCCCCATTCCCGGTCTCTTGACCAGAGATATGCTTCGGTAAGAATGTCTTTATTCAAGGCATAGCTGGCATTCAAACCCATCAAACGCACATCATCAGATTCAAAAGAATCATTTTCTTCAATCTTGGCATAAACTAAATCCAATACCAAGGGGTCATAATTCAAGACTGCCTTAGCGGCATCAAAGGCCTTCATCATACTCAGGTCTTTCATGCCGTAATGGCCTGCACTAGCAGCAGGATAATTGCTATCTGCCGGCCCGGAAGCTGCGTTGGCATCGCCGATAATAAAGGCATTGCCGTAACGCAGTTCCTGGCGTCCTATGGTCATAGTTAAAGGAGAATACAAAAACTCCTTTAAGGTCGCGTAGGCCAGGTCCACATCAATGTCGGTATTATCCGCGCTAGTCTCTCCCCATGCCCTTTCATTCACTAATCTTACTACTGTGGCCACATTGTCAGTAAGGTCAGCGTCTAATCTTACACGCAGAGCGCTCAGGAAAGCATCTTCTTTGTCATCTACGCTGTCGGTCTGATATCTATACCGAGCTACTCCCTGCAGTGTAAGGTCGCCGCTTACTTTGATATTCTGGACTTCAGCATATGCGGCTACGGACAGGCCGACCACAAACGCCAGCGCCAGAATCAATATTAAGCGTTTCCTCATTTTTTATTTCCTCCTTTAGAATACCAATTAAACTATATTTTAACTAGGGGTTAAAAAAATTTCCTAGGGAATTGCTATATATATGTATATCACTGGATTTTTGCTGACTTCCGGCTATTCTATTCCCCGCCTCCTTTCGCGCCTTAATTAAAGTCATCTCCAATGGTATATCCCTAATTTCTTTCCTTTTTAACACATAACCTCTTATTTGTCAAGTGTTTTTTAATGAGTGTTTTTTTAATGAGTAGACGACTTACGGAACGCCAGTGACGTAAGTCGTAGTCCTTGACAACTTTGTTGTCAAGGACGTCTGCGAATTAACCCAGCACTAATTTTATGATACGCTTAAAGTTAGCTGATAGGGGTTGCATTGGCATCACCCCTTATGAGATAGAGATAAGGCTTTTTAAAAATTAGTGCTGGGTAAGTTCGGCCACAAACTTATGTTCGCTTGCCGCACAAGCGGCACACCGGCTGTTCCGATACAGCCGGGTGCTCGCTCCATAAGTTTGGGCCTCACTTACTTTATCGGCCTTTCCACTCTCCTGGCGCCTTGAGATTTTGGGCCAACAGAAATGGTCAGGACTATGGAGTTCCCTTTCGGCAGGAGGTTAATAATGCAGGTCTCGCTATCCCGGTCAAAATTAAGCATCCGATTGCCGTATTCTATGATATTTAACAGGCCCCAATTGTACATCGGCATCTGCTCTTTATAAAAAACAATTACCTGCTCCGGCTTAGCCTTGCCCTGGTATTTTAATACCCCTACCCGCACGCCGCTGGACTCAAAACTATAGGAATCCTGGGCTAAAAATTTGAAACCCGCGGGCACCGGTATATCCGCGAACTTAAAACTCGCCTGGGGCTCCAATAAAGCCGGACTGCCTGCCGGCCTCTCTCTCCTTGAGAGCCCCGCGCACCCCAAGAACAAAACAATAGAACAGTAGAACAATAAAACCGCCGCCTTCTTTATCATCATCCCCTCCGTCTAATATGTGTTATACTTTTCTTAATTGCGAATATCGGATTATCGGAATATC
>VGKK01000091.1 GCA_016867095.1 Candidatus Omnitrophota bacterium
CTAACGGGGTAAAGTGTAGAGTGTAATGTGGGTGTAATGCAAAAAAATGTGTAATGGAAAAATAAGGCTTAAGCATTTCCATTACACATAGCACCATTACACAGAATTAATGCGTAAGAAAGGTTTTAGACAATGATTCAACTAAAAGGTATCGCGGCGGCTTCCGGCATAAGCATCGGGCCGGCCTACAAAATAGGCAAGGAAGAGCTGGTTGTACCCCGCGACCAGATACGGCCTGAAGATATTCCGCTCCAGATACAGCTCTTTGAGGAAGCCCTGATTAAGACCCGCAGGGAAATTATAGAGCTGCAAAAGAGGATTGCCACGGAGATGGGCCAGGAAGAGGCGGAGATTTTTGACGCCCATCTTTTGGTTTTAGAGGACCGGATGCTCATTGAAGAGGTTATCTCGCGCCTGAAACGGGACCAACTCTGTGTCGCCTACATATTCTCCGAAGTCTTGAAGAAATATATAGATGTTTTTTCCAGAATTGAAGACGAATATTTGAAAGAGCGCACCGCGGATATAAATGATGTAGGAAAGAGAATACTGCGTAACCTTTTGGGCAAGGAGCGCAAGGGCCTGGGGGATTTAAAGGAGAAGGTAGTGGTGGTCGCGCACGATCTTTCGCCGTCAGATACGGCGGCGATGCATAAAGAGAATGTCTGCGCCTTTATTACGGACATCGGAGGGAAGACTTCCCATACGGCAATTATGGCCAAGGCCCTGGAAATCCCGGCGGTAGTCGGCGTGGAAGAGGCAACCGCTAAGATTAAGGCGCAGGATTTATTGATAGTTGACGGCGCGATGGGCGTGGTGATTGTTAATCCCGATGAGGAGACTTTGCGCGCCTATCGGCAACAGGGGCAAACATTAAAGAGCATTACCGAAAAGTTTTTTCTGGTAAGAGACGTCCCTGCTGTAACCATTGACGGTAAATCCGTGGAGATAAACGCCAATATTGAGCTGCCGGAGGAGGTGCCTTCGGTAAAGCTGCACGGGGGCCTGGGTATCGGCCTTTACCGCACCGAGTTTTTCTATATGAACCGCAAGGACCTGCCTTCAGAAGAAGAGCATTATCAGTCCTATAAGTATGTGGCGGAGCAATTGAACCCTTATCCGGTAATCATCCGCACGCTGGATTTGGGCGGCGATAAATTTTTATCGCAATTTGAGATACCGCACGAGATGCAGCCTTTCTTGGGGTGGCGGGCGATCAGGTTTTGCCTGGCGCGGCCGGACATATTCAAGGTGCAGCTGCGGGCCATACTGCGCGCCTCGGTGCACGGAAAGCTAAAGCTGATGTATCCGATGATTTCCGGGGTAGAGGAATTGCGGCAGGCAAATAAAATATTGCAAGATGCCAAGGCCGAATTGAAAAATGAAGGCGTGGGCTTTGACAACGATATTGAGATTGGCGCGATGATTGAGGTGCCTTCCGCGGCGATGACCGCCGACCTTTTGGCTTCTGAGGTGGACTTTTTCAGCATCGGCACCAATGACCTTATTCAATATTCCCTGGCGGTTGACCGTACCAATGAAAAGGTCGCTTATCTTTATGAGCCGGCGCATCCGGCGGTCTTAAGGATGGTTAAGAATATAATTGAAGCGGCGCATAACGCGGGTATCTGGGTAGGGATGTGCGGGGAAATGGCAAGCGAGCCCGCTTTTGTGCTGATACTTTTGGGGCTGGGGCTGGATGAATTCAGTATGCCCCCTTCGGTGATACCGGAAGTAAAATATATTATCCGTTCAGTGACCTTAAAACAGGTAAAGGGTATCGCCCTGGAGGCCTTAAAATTATCCACGGGCAAGGAAGTTGAGGAATATAGCCAGCAAAAAATAAGGGAGATTTTAAAGTAAGTGAGGCCATAAGTTATGGAGTACGCTGCAGGCGGACGACATAACTTATCTGGCCGAACTTACCCAGCACTAATTTTATTAAATGTTTGAGTTAGTTTATAAGGGTCGCGTTGGCATCAACCCCTATAAGGTAGGGATAAGGGTTTATAAAAATTAGTGCTGGGGTTAATTCGCGCAATAACTTACGTCGTACTTGCCGCAGAAGGCGGCATACCGAGCTTTCCGATAAGCTCGGGTGTTGCCGCAGAAGGCGGCATACCGAGCTTTCCGATGAGCTCGGGTGTTGCCGCAGAAGGCGGCATACCGAGCTTTCCGATGAGCTCGGGTGTTGCCGCAGAAGGCGGCATACCGAGTTTTCCGATAAGCTCGGGTAACGTGCTCGTAAGTTATGCGCTCATTTAAAATGAAAAAAGCAAAATTAGATTTAAAGACAATAAAGCAGACAGATAAATCGGATATGTTGAATTTGCTGTTGGATTTTCCTTTGCAATGCCAGGCGGCAGCCGACATCGCCCAGCACGCCAAAATTTTAACGCAAAGGAAGGATTTTACCGGGATTGTCTTTGCGGGCCTGGGCGGTTCGGCTATCGGAGCGGATTTAATCCGGTCGTATTTATATTCTGAAATTAACATCCCCATTATTGTCTGCCGCGAATACGAATTGCCTGCTTACGTGGATAATCAGGCCTTGGTATTTATCACCAGCTATTCCGGCAATACCGAAGAGACATTGAGCGCGTACCGGATGGCAAAAGAAAGGGGCGCTGTCCTCATCGCGGTTTCTTCCGGCGGTACCCTAAAGGAATACGCCCAAAGGGATAAAGTTAGCTTTGCAGAAATACCCAAAGGCCTGCCACCGCGGTGCGCCTTGGGTTACTTAAGTATGGTGCCTTTATGTTTATTGGCCAAGATGGGCTTGATTAATGATGTTAGCCTGGCCGTCAAAGAGATGGTAGGGGTTTTAGAGGATTTAAAAAATAAAAGCATTAACCCCAACATAGCCGCAAAGGATAACATTGCCAAGGCCCTGGCCCTTAAGGTATTTAATAAATTTACCGTGGTCTATGCTGCGGGGGTGCATTTTGATGCCTGCGCCACGCGCCTGAGGGGGCAGTTGGCGGAAAACGCCAAGGCCCTGGCTTCTTCTCATGTGTTTCCCGAAATGAACCATAATGAAATCGTCGGTTGGCAAAACCCGAAGAAGCTCTTTAAGGATTTTACCGTGCTTATATTGCGCGATAAAGATACGCATCCGCGGGTGGCTAAAAGAATGGATATCACTAAAGATATACTGGAGAAAGAAGGGGTGACGGTTTTTGAGCTTTGGTCGCGCGGCGGAGGTTTATTAAGCAGGATTTTTTCCTTAATATATATAGGCGATTTTATTTCCTACTACTTAGCCATACTTTACGGGATTGACCCGACGCCCGTAGAGAGGATTGCCTATTTAAAGGACCAGTTAGCGAAAGAATAGTAATAAATACTACATCTTATTAAACCCGAAATTTTAAATATCGAAATCCGAAACAATGTTCAAATGACCAAAATTCTAATGACCGAAACATATATTTCGAAAATTAGAAAATTTAACATTCGGATTTATTTCGTGCTTCGGATTTCGTGCTTCGAATTTAAGTTGTAATTATATGAAAGCTTTAATATTGGCTGCGGGTTACGCTACGCGTTTATATCCCTTAACCAAGGAATATCCCAAGCCGCTTCTTAAGGTGGGCGGCCGTCCCATCATTGATTATATCGTAGAAAAGTTGGCGCCATTAAAAGAAGTGGACGAAGTTATCGTGGTTACCAACAGCAAGTTTATCTGCAAATTTAGAAGATGGGCGAGGGACATAAAGATAAATAAGCGCGTAACTTTAATAGACGACTTGACGAAAAGCCAGAACAAAAAGCGGGGCGCGATCGGCGATATGGATTTCGCGATTAAGAAGGAGCGCTTTAAAGACGAGCTCCTGGTTATCGGCGGGGACAATCTGTTTGACGGGAATTTGCAAGATTTTCTTTCTTTTGCCAAGGCCCGCCGCGCGCATCCGGTAATCGGCGCTTATAATATGAAGGAAAAGAAGCGGGCCAGGAATTACGGCGTGGTTAAAATAGACCGGAACAACAGGGTAGTTGATTTCAAAGAGAAGCCTGCCCGGCCCAGCTCAAGTTTAGTGGCGATGTGCCTTTATTATTTTCCCAAAGATAAATTGAAGCTCGTGGCGGAATACCTCAATGCCAAGGCTAATAAGCGCGATGCCATAGGTTTCTATATAAGCTGGCTGATAAAAAAGGAACCGGTTTATGCGTTTTTATTTGGCGGGCGCTGGTATGATATCGGCCATTATCAATTTTATTATGCGGCTAAACAGGCGTTCAAATGAAGACGAGACTTACGGAGCGAAGCGAACGTAAGTCTCTGTCTGAATTTGACCCAGCACTAATTTTTATAAACCCTTATCTCTGTCTCATAGGGGCTGATGCCAATGCAACCCATATGATCTAACTCAAGCGTTGTAGAAAATTAGTGCTGGGTTTAATTCGCAGACGCTGGAGATTATTTATCTAAACAGCTACGATTTACGTCACTATCGCTTCCGTAAATCGTCTGCTCATTAAAGGAGAGAGTAATGGCAGTGCGTAAGCATTTTTTTACTTCTGAATCGGTAGGCGAAGGCCATCCGGACAAGGTCTGCGACCAGATATCCGACGGCATACTTGACGAGGTATTAAGGCTGGACCCTTATGGCCGGGTTGCCTGCGAGACATATGTCACGATGGGCCTGTTGATTGTGGGCGGCGAGATTACCACCACGGGATATGTGGATGTGCATAACTTAACGCGCAATATATTGAAAGATATCGGGTATACGCACCCTAAATACGGTTTTGACTATCATACTTGCGCGGTGATAAATACCATCCATAGCCAGTCGCCGGATATTGCCCAGGGCGTAGATAAGGGCGGCGCGGGCGACCAGGGTTTTATGGTGGGGTATGCCTGCCGCGAGACAGAGGAGCTGATGCCC
>VGKK01000092.1 GCA_016867095.1 Candidatus Omnitrophota bacterium
GCGCAGGGCCAGCCTTACCGCGCCATAGGCCATAGAGGCGTCTTTGCCGAAAAATTTCACCGCAACGCCTCTCTTACCGCCCTGGTCAGCGGTCATGCCTATGCTTTGATTGTCTTGCAGCGCCTGAATTAATTGCCGTATACCGTTCTGCCGGGGGATAATCTTGCAGCCCTTTTGCAAGCGATATGCATTGAGGAGCCCGTTTAAAAGCGGATAACGCTGCTCGCGCACGAATAAAAGAAAAGGAAATCCCAAATTCGCGCAGATAATATTATAAAGTTCCCAGCTGCCCTCGTGAACCGCGACAAAAATTACGCCTTTACCCTTTTTAAAACCCTCCTCTATACGCTCTTTTCCTTCAAAACTTACATATTTACGCATATATTCCTTATCCACGCGCGGGATAAGAAATATATCCATCAGATTCTGGCCAAAGGCCTGATAGAACTTTTTGGTCAGGCGCGATACTTCCCGAAGCGGCAAATTATCGCCAAGCGCGGCCTTTATATTGGCGTAAGCAATCGCTTTATGCTTGAGGTCAAAATAATAAAGCAGCTCGCCCAGCCTGCGGCCTAAAAACAGGCTAAAGCCTAAAGGCAGCGCCCTGATCACCGGCCCCAGCAGCCTAAGCAGAATATATCCGCAGTAGTCTATGATGAAATGTTTGTTCATTTTTAAATTCAATCTGGATACGTAAAACTAAGATTCGTAGAGCGTATAGCGTAGAACGCATAGCGTATAGTCTGGCAGCGTCTTTTTCCGTGGTGATGATGGTATCAATATTTTTCTCTTTCGCGGCCTGGATTATTTTGTCTAAATCAACCTGCGCGTAATGGTAATGGTCGCAAAATCTGAAAGATAAACCCGCCTTAATACCTAAGCCAAGAACCAGCTGCTCAAAGGAATCCGGGTCGCCGATACCGCAAAATAAAGCCACGGTTTTTTGCGCCAGGGAGTCCAAGCCGAGTAATTCATCCGGCCGGGCAATCTCATAAAAACCCCGCGCCTGGTGCCCGGCAGCAAAAACCTGCGCTTGCGGATTAATCCGCGCCAGGCTAGTCTCTATTCCCTGAATATCCGGATGAAGATTAGTTTTGGTTAAAACAAAGATATCCGCGCGTTTAAGCGAAGACAGCGGCTCGCGCAGGATACCCCGCGGCAGCAGACGCCGGTTGCCAAAAGGATTACCCGCGTCAATGGCTACGATATCCAGGTCTTTCTTTATCCGCCATTGCTGAAACCCGTCGTCTAAAATAACCGTATCCGCTCCATATTCTTTTATCGCCTGCTTTGCGCCTTTAATTCTATCCGGGTTAACAATAACCGGTATACCTTCTAACTTCTGGTATAACATATACGGCTCGTCCCCCATTGCTTCAACATTGGTGACGTGGTGACGTGGTGACGTGGTGACCCTTTTTTTGTATCCTCTGCTTAGAATCGCTACCTTACGTCCCTGACTTTGCAAATAGCGGGCGATATACTCCACTAAAACCGTCTTGCCGGTCCCGCCGACAGTAATATTGCCCACGCTGATGACCTTACAATCCAGGCGGCAAGGCCTCAGGCTATAAAATAAAACCAAAGCCCTGACGATTAGAGTATAAATTAAGGACAAGATAAACAAAAGGGCCTTGAAGATTACGAATATAATGCCCTTATGTTTATCGGTAGCTAAATTATAAAGAAATTCTCGCATTTACTGATGGCTCAGTAGCTCTTTTATTAGCTCCAGGTTCCTTTGTGTCGCGCCCTGATTATCTAAAATTAACGCCTGGGCACGCTGGGAAAACTGCGCCGCGAAGCCCGGATTATCAAGTAATTCCCTTATTTTACTTTTCAGTTCCTGCGTGTTACGCGCCAATATCCCCGCCTGATTCTTTAAAAACATCTCCGCGATATCGCGGAAATTAGACATCTGCGGGCCAAATAAAACCGGCTTTCCCAGGGCTGCCGGCTCTAAAATATTATGCCCGCCCTTTTTCACCAGGCTGCCCCCGACAAAGACGATATCGGCAAGCGCGTAATAATCTATAAGCTGGCCGATGGTGTCAAGGATAAAAACGGTGTGCCGGTGTGCCGGTGTGCCGGTGTGCCTGCTTAACTGGCTAACCGGCTCACCGGATAACTGGCTAAGCCTCTGCGCTTGAAATCCAAATTTGTTTACTATTTCTTCAATTTTTCGTGTCCGTTCGGGATGGCGCGGGGCGATTAAAAGCCTTAACCCCGGAAAATCCCGGATTAAACCTTGATAAATATTTAAAACTATTTTTTCTTCTCCGGGATGCGTGCTAGCAGCGACCAGAAGTTTTTCCTGAGAACCCAAACCTAATTTTTGTTTTAACTCAAGCGTATTATTAACATTGTCCGCGCGGCCCTGGCAGTCAAACTTCATATTGCCGGTTATCTTTATTTTATCGCTGGAAACACCCAGCAAAACCAGCCTCTGGGCATCGCGCTGGGTTTGCGCGCAGAATAAACTAACTTTGTTTAAGATAGGCGAGAGTATAAACTTTATTAAGCAATACCCTTTAAAAGAATTATCCGAAATCCTGCCGTTAACCACGGCGATAGGAATATTTTTTCTGCGCAGGCAGGAAATCAGGTTCGGCCAGATTTCGGTTTCCGCGATAATAAACAGGCTGGGCTTAATCTTGTTTATCACCGCCCTAACAATAAAACTAAAATCTAAAGGCAGATAAGTGACTAAATCCCCTTCCTGGGCGATGCTATTAGCGATTTTATTGCCGGTGGCAGTCACTGTAGAAAGAACAAATTTCTTTTGCGGATATCCTTTACGTAATTCTGCTACCAGATTTCTCATCATCAGGGCCTCTCCTAAACTGACGGCGTGTATCCATATCGGCCCTGCTAATTTTAAATCCCGCGGCAAAATCCCGAGCCGCAAAAGAAACCCCTTATGAAATTTCCCGCGCAATAGATAAACCGGCAAATGGACAATCGCTACAATTAAAAACACCAAATCATAAAGGATAAACATTAACCCTTCTCTTCTTCCCTGTTTCCATCCCAATCGAGAAACAGTTTCCGAGTTAGTCGGGACAGTGGGTATCAATAACTAATTTACGCCCTGGGATGTGCCTTGTCGTAAACCGCTTTTAATCTGTCGGTAGTAAGGTGCGTATAAATCTGCGTGGTGGATAAATTCGCGTGGCCCAAAAGCTCCTGCACACTGCGTAAATCCGCCCCGCGGTTTAAAAGATGCGTGGCAAAAGAGTGCCTTAAGGTATGCGGAGATACTCCCTGTTTTATCCCGGCAAGGCGCAGGTATTTACCGGTAATCAGCCTGACCCCGCGGACAGTCAAACGCTTGCCGTTTTTATTTAAAAAAAGCGCGCTGGTCTGCTTACTTCTTTTCTTTAAATAATCTCTGATGGCGCTGATTGCCTGCTCTCCGATAGGCACCAGGCGCTCTTTCTTGCCTTTACCCATTACCTTGGCAATGCCGCTGATAAAATCCACGTCTTGGTTATTTAACCCGACCAGCTCCGAGATACGGATGCCGGTAGAGTAAAACGTTTCTAAAATTGCCCGGTCGCGCAGGCCCCGCTCGTCTTTCGGCAAGACTGCCTCAATTAATTTGCTTACTTCCTCCTCAGTCATAAATTGCGGCAGGTGTTTTTCCTGCTTGGGGCTGGAAAGGCTCAGGATAGGATTAGACTTCAGGAGCCCTTCGCGGGTGAGAAACTTAAAAAAAGAACGTAACGAAGAAAGGTGGCGGTTGAGCGAACGGCTGCCTAAATTTTTCTCTTTTAAGGCGGCTAAGTATTTGCGCAAAGCCAAATAATCCACCTTTTCTATCGGCGCCTCGCCCAAAAAATTCTTAAAACCCCCCAGGTCTAATTTATAATTCAGTATGGTATGCGAAGAATAATTCTTCTCAATCTCCAAATAGCGCATAAATTTTTCAATATAACGTTCCATTATTATTCTTTTTTCTCTTCCGGCAGGTTCCTGGAGGTAAATGTGCACTTGGGAAAATTGGAGCAGCCGTAGAAGAAGCCTCTACGCGAGCGCCGCTCAATCAACTCCCCTCCGCAGCCCGGCTCCGGGCATTTTACTCCCGTGGTAATGGACTTGGAATTTTTACAGCGCGGGTAATCCGAACAACTCAAAAATTTGCCCTTCCTGCCCCACTTAATTATCATCGGCTTGCCGCACTCATCGCAAATTTCATCCGTCGTGATAACTTCCTTTTTGATATTCTCCTGGGCAAAATCCAGCGCGCTCTTAAAAGGCTCGTAGAAATCTTCCAAAACTTTTACTTTATCTAACTTGCCCTCCTCAATTTCATCCAGCTCCTCTTCCATCTGGGCGGTAAATTGAATATCCATAATCCTGGGAAAATATTCCACCAGCATATCGCAGACCTTAAACCCTAATTCCGTGGGATGAAAATACCCCTTAATCCGGCGCGCGTAGTCGCGCAGGATCAGGGTATGGATAATCGGCGCGTAGGTAGATGGCCGGCCAATACCTTCCTCTTCCAGGGCTTTGACCAGAGAGCTGTCAGAGAACCTCGGCGGCGGCTTGGTAAAATGCTGCGAAGGCGCCAGCTTAACTAATGCTAAAACTTCATCTTTTTCTAACGGCGGGATAGTATTTTTCGCCTTGTCTTCGTTATTTTTATTATATACCGCGGTAAAGCCGTCAAAAATGAGATTTGAACCCGAGGCAACAAATAAATACTTCTCTGCCTGAATATTCACCGCCGTAACCGCATACACCGCCGGGGTCATCTGGCTGGCAAGAAAACGGTTATAAATCAGCTCGTATAACTTATATTGTTCGGGGCTTAAGTATTCTTTTAAACTCTCCGCGGAACGCCCCAGTAAGGTCGGCCGGATGGCCTC
>VGKK01000093.1 GCA_016867095.1 Candidatus Omnitrophota bacterium
CCTCTGCCGCCGCAGCCGCCTACGCATCCAGGGCAGGAATTAAATGTATCGTGCTTATCCCCCGCGGCGCGATTGCCTTGGGAAAACTGAGCCAGGCGCTTATCCACGGGGCAGTTGTTCTGGCGGTAGATGGTAATTTTGATGACGCCCTGGAGCTGGTCAGAGAAATTACTGCCAGGTTTCCGATAACTTTAGTAAATTCCTTGAACCCTTACCGCATCCAGGGCCAGAAAACCGCCAGTTTTGAAATCTGCGATTACTTGGGCCTGGCGCCGGATTTCCAGGTGATGCCGGTGGGCAATGCCGGAAATATTACCGCCTATTGGAAGGGTTATAAGGAATATAAGGAATGCGGCAAGAGCAGAAGATTGCCTAAGATGTTAGGGTTTCAGGCTGAGGGCGCAGCGCCCATAGTCAGGGGCCACCCCATAAAAAATCCCAAAACAATAGCGACGGCTATCCGCATTGGTAATCCGGCAAGCTGGGAGCAGGCAGAGGCTGCCCGCGATGAATCCGGCGGCCTGATTGATCTGGTTTCGGATAAGGAAATTATCGCCGCCTATAAACTATTGGCAGCCAGGGAAGGCGTTTTTGTTGAACCGGCCTCTGCCGCGTCCGTGGCAGGGTTATTGAAATTGGCGAGAAAAAGATACTTTAAGTCAGTCATAAGTCACCCTTCGACTGCGCTCAGGGCAGGCAAGTCACAAGTCACAAGGGTAGTTTGCATACTGACTGGCCACGGGCTCAAGGACCCGGATAGGGCAATAAAGAGCGTAAAAGAGCCGAAAGTAGTGAAACCGGATCTTAAAGCGATATTGAAAGAAATCGGATATTAGTAATGACAAATGACAAAATCCAAAGCACAGATGGTTAAATTACAAATTACAAGCACCAAATTACAAACAAATTACAATTAGCAAAATCACAATGACCAAAACCGTTTTGTTTTGGTCATTTGGTATTCGGATTTTGGATTTGTTTGTAATTTGTGATTTGTAATTTAAGTAGAAATTATGGGTTTTAAAAATAAGCATGTTTTAATCACGGCCGGCCCCACCTGGGTCCCCATAGATAGCGTCAGGGTCATCAGCAATATTGCCAGCGGCGAAACCGGGATTTTACTGGCAGAAAAATTACAACGCCGAGGCGCGCAGGTTACCCTGCTTTTAGGCCCGGTACAAGCCTGCTGTTTGGATAAAAAAATAAAATTAGTGCGCTTCCGGTTCTTTGAGGAGTTCAAAAAGGCCGTTCTTCAGGAATTAAGGTCTAAAAAATATGATGCGCTGATACATTCAGCCGCGGTTTGCGATTATCAGCCGGAAAAAGTTTATCTTGGCAAGGTAAAATCCGGCCGGCAACATTGGAAACTTGACCTTACCCCGACAGTAAAAATTATAGATTTAATCAGGAAAACCGACCGCTCTTTATTTCTGGCGGGTTTCAAATTCCAGCCCCGCGCAGAAAAAAATACGTTGATAAAAGAGGCCAGGGGCCTGATGCGCAGGGCGGATTTAGATTTGGTGGTGGCCAATACCATTTCCGGGAAGCGCTATTTAGCCTATATCCTGGAACAGAAAAAAATCTATGGGTCGTTTTTTAATAAAAATGCCCTGGCTGAAAATTTAACCAAGATTATCGGCAGATGAAATATATAGTTCTTGTTGGCGACGGGATGGCGGATTATCCCATAAAGGAACTGGGCGAGCGTACTCCTTTAGAGGCGGCGCGCACGCCCAATATGGATTTTATCGCGCAATCCGGGACACTGGGGCGTATAAAAACCATTCCCGATAAAATGACTCCTGCTTCGGATGTGGCGCATGTCGCTATTTTTGGGTATGACCCGCGAAAATATTATACCGGCAGGGGGCCGTTGGAGGCGGCAAACTTAGGCGTAGAATTAGAAGACGATGATGTGGTCTTTCGTTGTAATCTGATTACGGTTTTAGGAGATACCCTGGTAGATTACAGCGCCGGCCATATCAGCACTAAAGAAGCAGAGACATTGATAAAATTTATTGACCAGAACCTGGGGACAGGCCGGGTTAAGTTTTATCACGGCGTAGGCTACCGGCATTTGATGCTGGTAAAAAGAGGCAGCGATGAGCATCTCCAGGATTTAGAGTGCAAGCCGCCCCATGATATCAGGGGCCAGGGCGTTACTAAGAACCTGCCGAAGGGCGATAACGCCGCTTTTATCATAAAATTGATGCAGGATTCCCGCCGGATTCTGGAGCACCACGAAGTAAACTTGGTGCGGGTGGACTTAAAGGAAAATCCCGGGAATATGATTTGGCTATGGGGCCAGGGCAAAAAACCCAGTATGCCCAAATTTTTTGAAAAGTACGGCTTGGGCGGCGCGGTGATATCAGCGGTAGATTTAATTAAAGGCCTGGGCAGGATATTGGGCTTAGAGGTAATCAATGTGCCGGGCGCAACCGGCTACTATGATACGGATTATGAAGCAAAGGCGCGCGCCGCATTAGCAGCCCTGCGGGATAAAGATTTTGTTTTTGTGCATGTGGAAGCGCCTGATGAGGCCGGCCATAACGGCGATTTAAGGGAAAAAATCACCGCCATTGAGCGTTTTGACCAGTTAATAGTAGGCGCGATATTGAGCGCTTACAAAAACAGAAATGACTTCCGGGTTCTAGTTCTTCCTGACCATGCTACGCCTATCGCGGTAAAGACGCATACCGCAGACAGCGTGCCTTTTGGGATTTTCGGCAAAGACATTCCTGCCTCGGGTCTTGGCGGTTATAGCGAAAAGGAGGCGGTAAAATCCCAGGTTTATTTTGAAAAAGGCCATGAGCTAATGGATTATTTTATAAATGGTATCCGATAAACTGTGTAATGTGTAAAGTGTAATGTGGGTGTAACGCAAAATGATGTGTAATGGAAAAACAAAAATTAATTATTTCCATTACACATAGAGGCCATTACACTGTCATTACACGTTACACATCTAACGTTACACAAAAATTATGAGCGTTTTAATCATTGTTTTGATTGTGGCCTTGCTTTTCATCTGGGCGTATAAAATTTACGCCAGGAAACTTGAAGATTTATGGCAGATAGACCCGAAGAAATCCACCCCGGCATTTGCCAAATATGACAGCGTAGATTATATCCCGGCTAAGAACTGGTTGGTATTATTCGGCCACCACTTTTCTTCTATTGCCGGCGCCGGCCCGATAATCGGCCCGGTGATTGCGGTAATGTTATGGGGGTGGCTGCCGGCATTAGTCTGGGTGGTTGTGGGCACGATTTTTATCGGCGGCGTGCATGATTTCGGCTCTTTAATTACCTCGGTAAGAGAAGGCGGCTCTTCCGTAGCGGATATTACCCAGCAGGTAATCTCCAGGCGCGCGAAGATTTTATTTTCCTTATTTGTGTGGCTGGCGTTAATCATGGTGATCGCGGTCTTTGCGTATCTATGCGCCGATACCTTTGTTAAGGAGCCCAAGATTGTCCTGCCTTCACTGGGGCTGATACCGGTGGCCATCTTGGTAGGGTATCTTTTGTATCATAAGGGCGCCGGCAGCGTTTTAACTACCATATTGGGCCTGTTGTTTTTAGTGAATTTAATTTTCTGGGGTAATACCCTGCCTATAAATGGTAGTTTGAACCTCTGGCTGCTGGTATTATTGGTATATTGTTATTTTGCTTCCATTCTGCCGGTAAATATCCTCCTGCAGCCGCGGGATTATCTTTCCAGTTTTTTATTATTTTTCGGCGTGGCTGCGGGTTATCTCGGCTTATTGTTGTCCCGCCCGGTCATCAATATGCCGGCATACCGTAATTTCAATACCAGCCAAGGGTATCTCTGGCCGATGTTATTTGTTACTGTCGCCTGCGGGGCGATTTCCGGGTTTCACGCCCTGATTGCCAGCGGCACATCTTCAAAGCAAATCGCCAATGAACGCCACGCCAAAAAAATCGGCTACGGCGGGATGGTAACCGAAGGCATGGTAGCGGTCCTGGCGATACTGGCAACAGCCGTGCTTTTTAAGCGCGGCGAAAATTTCGGCGCTATTTTAAAAAGCCATACCCCCATACCCATATTTGCAGAAGGATATGGTTTAATCAGCAGAAAGATCCTGGCTAATTACGGGGCTTTTATCGCTATCACCATTTTAAACGCGTTTATCCTGACCACGCTGGATACCGCGACCAGGATTTCGCGCTACCTTACCGAGGAATTATTCAGGGTGAAAAACCGCTATTTTTCCACGCTTATAATTGTCATCTTGAGCGCGGCATTGGCGTTCAGCGGGAAATGGAATAAAATCTGGCCGGTATTCGGGGCGTCTAACCAGTTGGTGGCGGCATTGGCTTTATTTGTTTTGAGCTGTTGGCTTTTATCCAGAAAAAAGACCGCAAAATTTACTTTGGCGCCGGCATTCTTTATGTTTATTACCACCGTGGCCGCGTTATTAATTCAAGCGGTTAATTATTTTAGGCAAAAAGACGCCGCGCTGTTTATAGCGAGCGTGTTTTTGCTGGTATTGGCGGGATTTCTGGTTTATGAAGTAAGTAAGGTCATGAAGTTATGCCTGCCTGCCGGCAGGCAGGGAGTCAGCCGTAGGCGGACGGCATAACTCATATGACCGAACTTACCCAGCACTAATTTTTATAAGCCCTTATGAGACAGCTCAAACGTTGCAGAAAATTAGTGCTGGGTTAATTCGCAGACGCTCTTGACATCGGCAATGTCAAGAGCTATAACTTACGT
>VGKK01000094.1 GCA_016867095.1 Candidatus Omnitrophota bacterium
GCTATTTTGTAATCAGCGTGATTTTTACTTTTTTTCCCGAGGGTTACCAGTTAATAGACGATAAATTAAAGATAGAATTATTGCCCGCGCGCGTGGTTACCCCCCTGGACCGGAATATCAATTGGCTGAATGTCTGGTTGAGGAGCCATAATAAAACGGCGGGGCCGCTGTTAATATTGTTCAGCGCCGTGAACATCAAGTTTTCTTTTAGCCTGCTTTATATGGTATAATATTCTAATCGCGCCTGTAGCTCAACTGGATAGAGCATCAGCCTACGGAGCTGGTTGTTGCTGGTTCAAATCCAGCCAGGCGCACTTTCTTAATCGCAGCTGCATTAATGGGTAAGATAGACGAGATTTATATGTCCGAGGCCTTAAAAGAGGCGCGCAAGGCCTTTGACGAAGACGAAGTTCCGATAGGCGCGGTAATTGTTCATAAGGGAAGGATTGTTGCCCGCGGGCATAATCAGGTGGAGCGGCTTAAGGATGCCACCGCGCATGCCGAAATGCTTGCCTTGACCTCGGCGGCAAGTTATCTGGGCGCAAAGTGGTTGAGCGGCGCTTCTATTTATGTTACCATTGAGCCGTGCCCGATGTGCGCGGGCGCGCTGGTCCTGGCGCGGGTAAAAAACTTATATTTCGGCGCCAAAGACCCCAAGGCAGGCGCCTGTGGTTCGGTAGCAAATATCGTTAACCATAAAAAACTAAACCATCGCGTAGAAGTTAAAGGCGGCATTTCAGAAAAGGAATGCGGCTTATTGCTGAAGGAGTTCTTTAAGAAGAAAAGAATTAAATAATGGAGAGGTCGCATAGCTGGTCTAGTGCGGCGGTTTGCTAAACCGCTGGATGGCCTAAAGGCTGTCTCGCGAGTTCAAATCTCGCCCTCTCCGTTTTTTTTAGGAAGAGAAGGGAGGTATATGAGGGCTAAAATTATAATCGGCACAAGCTTGTTTTTATTATTTTCCGCTGCGGTTAGTTTCGCGGGATGGGAGAGGCCCCAGGCGCGCTGGACCCAGCTTTACCGCTGGGATGACCGCCGCGACCACAACCAGCTTTATATTAACCGCTTAGCGGTTATCTGCGATTATTTAGATGCGGCAGAGAAATCATTATTCAAGATTACCCCGTATTTTGAGGCCAGGAGAAATATTATTGACGATATTTGGGTAAGAGAAGAGCTGGGAGTAGAAATAGGCAAAGATATCTTCCCTTGGTTTTATCTCGGCGAAGCCGTCCAAAAGGTGTGGGCGAAAGAAGATTACCATGATTACCGGGATTACAAGAGAAATGACTGCACTGAATCAGAGACAAGGATTTTATTCAGCCACAGCCTCTTGCCGGACAGGTACTTTAAATTAATCGGTTTTGCCCTTAACGAATATACCTATGAATTTGACCGGGGAGCGGGCACGCGTAATGAAGTAGCTATCGGTTTAACCCTGCCGATAGGCAGGTTTGTAGAGACAACTGTCAACTGGAGGCACATTGACCGCATCCACTATTATGACTCTGATGCTTTGGAAGGGTCAGTAACATTGATTTTTTAAGCTATGTCTTACACTGTTTTTGCTTTAAAGTGGCGGCCGCATAATTTTGAGGGGATTATCGGCCAGGAACACATTGTTACTACGTTAAAGAGCGCCTTAGAAAAGAACCGCCTTGCCCACGCTTATCTTTTCGCCGGCCCCCGCGGCGTCGGCAAAACTTCCACTGCCCGGATATTAGCCAAAGCCTTGAACTGTAAAGACGGCCCAACCGTCAACCCCTGCCAGAAATGCGTCTCGTGCCTGGAGATCAGCCAGGGCCGCAGTTTTGACGTCATTGAAATAGACGGCGCCTCAAACCGGGGCATTGATGAAATCCGCGTGCTGCGCGAGAACGTCAAATTCCCTCCCACCAACGGCAAATTCAAGATTTATATCATTGATGAAGTGCATATGCTTACCCAGGAGGCCTTTAACGCGCTCTTGAAGACCCTGGAAGAGCCGCCGGAGTTTGTGAAATTTATTTTTGCCACCACCCAGCCGCATAAGGTGCTGGCTACCATACTTTCCAGGTGCCAGCGTTTTGATTTCCGCCGGATTATGGTGCTGGAGATAATCGCGCAGCTGGAGCGCATTGTCGCCCAGGAGAAAATAGGAGTAGATAAAGAGGTGCTCCTTGCCGTTGCCAAGGCCAGCGACGGATCCCTAAGAGACGCGGAATCGCTTTTAGACCAGTTGGTTTCCTTTTCCCGGGACAAAATTTCCTTAAAGGATGTGGTTTCCGTATTGGGCATTGTGGAGCAGGAGGCGTTATTTGAACTCACCGACAAGTTCATTCAAAAAGACCCCTTGGCCGCGCTGGGGCTATTGAATAATCTCATTGACCAGGGTAAGGATGTTAATTTATTCCTGACCAACCTCATTGAGCATTTCCGCAACCTGATGATTGCCAAGGTCACCATGGCAGACGCCAAATTGATTGACCTGCCGCCGGATTTATGCGCCAGGCTTTTAGAGCAGGCCCAGCATTTCAGCCTGGAGGAGATATTCAGCGCTTTTAATATCCTGGTCAATACCCACGAGATGTCTAAGCGCCTGGATTCCCTGCGTATTCCTCTGGAAATCAGCCTGGTGAAATTAGCCCATGATAAAAGAGGCCAGAGCGCGGGCCACGCCCAAAATCCGACGCGGGCTGCGCCGGCCAAAGAAATCCGGCCGCCTAAAGAGCCGCAGGTAATAAAAGAGGAGCGCCCGGCCCCTCTGAAAGAGGAGCCGAATAATTCCGCCTCGTTAGATAATGTAAAAGACAGCTGGCAGAATATTATTGATAATCTGGGCAAGCTGAAGATGTCGGTAGCCACCTATATGACTGAAGGCAGCCCGGTGAAATTAGCCAATAATGTTTTGACCGTGGCTTTTCCCAAGAATTACTCGCTGCATAAGGAATCGCTGGAGACAAGGGAGAACAAGGCAGTGATTGAAAAGACAGTATCCGAGCTGTTGAATGCCCAGATGAGGGTAAATTTTATTTTGTCGCAGGAAACCGCCGTCAGAGAAGACGGCAGTGATAATCCATTTATTAAATCCGCGCTAGACGCGTTTAAAGGCAGGGTAATCAGAGAATAATGTCTACTTACACCGATTCTATAGAAAAGTTGATTAACCGTTTGATTAAGCTGCCCGGTATCGGCCGGCGCAGCGCCGAGCGCATTGTCGGCTATATCCTGGGCGCGCCCAAAGAGGAAGTCAAGGCTTTGGCCGGGGCGATGTATAATATAAAAGAGAATACCTCTTTTTGCCGCATCTGCAATAACCTAAGCGAGCAGGAGCTTTGCCGTATCTGCTCGGATAACCAGCGGCAGAAAGATACGGTTTGTATTGTGGAGAAGCCCAGCGACGTGGCGGCGGTAGAGAAGGCGGGAAATTTCCGCGGCGTGTATCATGTGCTTATGGGCTCAATATCTCCCCTGGAGGGCAAGGGCCCCGGCGACCTGAGGATTGACAGTTTGATGCAGCGGATAAAGCAGAATAATATTAAGGAAATAATTATTGCTACCGACGCCGATACCGAAGGCGAAACTACCGCGCTGTACCTGACCAAACTGATTAAACCGTCCGGCGTAAAATTAACCCGTATCGGCGTAGGCATCCCGATGGGCTCAAGCCTGGAATACGCCGACGCCACGACTTTAAGTAAATCCCTTGAATCCCGAAGGGAAATTTAATATAATAGTACCCATTCCCCTGTAGCTCAGTTGGTAGAGCGGGTGGCTGTCAAAATCTGCCCGAAGGGCAGATTTTGCTCCTCGTTTTGGCGAGACGAATTTCGTAAGAAATTCGGCCGCCGCTTAAAACGAGGAGTAGAATATTGGCAGCTTCCGTGGGAAACCACGGTTGAAAAAGCGGGCTAATTCAATGAAACCCTGAATAAGGGCAATATTGAGCGAAGTTCGCCGAAGGCGAAAACGTGCAGAGACTATATACCCGCCTCCTAAAGCGCAAGCTATGGAGATGATATAGTCCGCTTCCGGAAGTAATTCCGGGTCAAGTGTAACCACCATGTCCGAGGTTCGAGTCCTCGCGGGGGAGCCAATTCTCTTTAAGCCCTATTCTGGCTACTTTGTCAAAAGGGCTTCTTATTGAAAATAAAAGGTTTCTATCTTTTAGGATAAAGTTCGAGCCGAGCATTTTCAAAAAATCGCGCTTGGCGCTGGGGTTTCCTTGCCAAGCGACAGAACCTGCGCGATTACAAGTAATTACGAACTCCTTCGCCGGTTCGAGCCACCCGCCGCCATTGGTTCGGATATCGTCCACTCGTCCCTGTAAATCCTTCTTTTCGTTGAGCAATTTCGCCTTCTTGCGTTGGTATTCTTCCTGGGTTATCTCCTTTGCGATATAGAGATCAATCAGGCGTTCAATTTGATTATCGTATTCCCTCAACTTGCCTTGAAGTTGAGGGAGTAGAGAGGAAGAGGCCTGTTCGTCCTGGCGGTTTTGTTTTTCAAGATAATTTGTTAATATCTCTTTTCCCTCATTATCAATAAATACTTTCAAGATGGCTTGGTTGATTTGCTCAATCAGGGCCTCTTCCCGCACAAATCTCTGCGTGCAGGCGGCGACTTTTTTAGTGCAGCGGTAATAGGTATGTCCTTTGTGAACTTCTGCTGTAATACTCGCCCCGCACTCACCGCACTTGATAAGCCCGGTAAAAGCAAATCTATCAACCGTTTTCTTAATAACCCTAGTGTTGC
>VGKK01000095.1 GCA_016867095.1 Candidatus Omnitrophota bacterium
CTGAATGCGCCTGCGGCGCATATTTGTGCTCAACAAGCTATTAGATGCGGGAGTAGTTCAGTGGTAGAACAATAGCCTTCCAAGCTATATATGAGGGTTCGATTCCCTTCTCCCGCTCCAGAAAAATATGGATTTAAATACCAAGGAAATGGAACAATCGCTTTACCGTTTGATTGACGGCGCCAATTTACTGGCGCTTTATCTGGATAGGCATGGCCGTATCCTTATCTGCAATAAAAAGACGCAGGATATGGCTGCCAGGCCCAAAGAAGAGATTATCGGCAGGGAGTGGCCAAGCATCCTCTTTCGCAATGATAACGCGGCGATGAAACAACAGATGTTTAAGGCGGTGATGGAGGATTCGGTTACCTATAAAAGGTCAAATAATTTTGAAGGGCTAATCATTGACGCCAATAATAATGAGCGGCTTATTTCCTGGAACATCAGCCCGATATTATCGGCATCCGGCGAATTGGAAGGGACGTTTTTGGTGGGTAATGATATTACCGAGTTGAAGGAAAAAGAGGCCTCCCTTAAAAAGATAGACGAAACGCTCAAGAATATTTTTTCCAGCATAAAAGAATACGCCTTATGCGTGATTAATTTAGACGGCAATATCACTTATTTTGGCATGGGCGCGGAGGCGATGCTGGGCTGGCAGAAAAACGACATTATTTTTAAACATATAAGCGCTCTCTTTGCGGCTGCAGATGTCAAGGCGCAGCTGCCTGTTATATTAGAACGGGTAAGAGATGCCGGAAAATATGAAACAGAGGCGGAGCTTGTCACCAGAAGAGGCCAGAGGTTCCCGGTGAGTTTAACCGTAGGCAAGTTTCTGGATCCTGAAAACAAGCTTATCGGGTACATCTTTATGGCCAAGGATATCACAGAAAGAAAAAGGCTGGAGTACCAGATATTCCAGGCGGAAAAATTAGCCGCTATCGGGCAGTTGGCCGCGGGCATGGCGCACGAAATAAATAACCCCTTATTTGTGATTTCCGGAAGGTTAGAGATGATCCTGGAGGGCGAGAGATTAACTGGCGAACTAAAGAAGGACCTGAATATTATCAACGCCCAGGCAGACAGGATTAGAAAATTAGTAGACCGTCTGCTTAAATTTGCCCGGCAGCCTGTCCCCAAATTGGAGATAATAAATATAAACGAGGCGATTGAAGCGGTGCTGCCGTTTCTGTCATACCACAAATCGCTGATGTCCAAAATAAATATAGATAAGGATTTTGCCGGCAGCCTTCGGCCGATAAAGGGGGATTTGAACCAATTACAGGAAGTTTTTATGAATTTGTTCCTTAACGCGTACCAGGCCATGCCGGAAGGCGGCAGGTTAACCATAAAAACAAGTAATTTTATGGACAGTTTTGCCGAGATAAGGATTAGCGATACCGGCTCAGGTATTTCTCCGGAGAACCTCAAGAACGTATTTATGCCGTTTTTCTCCACTAAAAAAGACGGCACCGGCCTGGGTTTATCTATTTGCTATAATATCATCAAGAGCCATAACGGCTCCATAGACGTAGAAAGCCAGCCAAATAAAGGCACGACCTTTATTGTCAGGCTGCCCTTTGCTTAAAGTATTGACACGGATATACACGGATAAAGCGCGGATATACACGGATAAAATCCGTGGGAATCCGTGTAAGAAATCCGTGGGAATCCGTGTTTAAGAAGGAGAATAGAGATGTCCTATAAGGTATTAGTGGTGGATGACGAGGCGGCGGTAAGAGAATTATTCAGCGACCTGTTAAAAAAAGAGAAATGCGCGGTGGAATGCGTTGCCAGCGGAGAAGAGGCGTTGGAGCTGGTGAATAAGGAAGATTTTGATATCGTGCTTTTAGATATAAAATTATTGGGCATGTCGGGGCTGGAGACTTTAAAAAAGATAAAAGACATAAAGCCGGACTTGATTGTGATTATGATTACGGGATTCGGCTACGACGAGGATTTAATCGCCAAGTCTAAAGAATTGGGCTGTTCCGGCTATATCGGCAAGAATATGCCGGTTTCGCAGATAATGATTAACTTCAGGATGTTTGCCAAAAGGGCCCAGGAACAAACCAAAGAATAAGTTATGAGCGAGGAATTTTTAAAACCGGTTTTTATTGACGCCTTTGATTTAGATGACGCCTGGTTCCAGTGCCTGGCGCAGATACTGGAAAAGGGGCATGTCTATACTATCACTAAGGGCAGTTACGAAGGACAAAGGCGCCTGGAGTTTGATTTTGCGGTGGTAAGGGTAAAAAAGCCGGAGCACCAGATTATACCGATTATCCCCGAGGGGATGAGTATCCCGGCGCCCACAGACATGGACTATATCCAGGGTTATTTAAGCTACCTCCTCACCGGCGCAAAAACAGGAACCGAAGATTATACTTACGGGGAAAGGCTGGTGGAGCCAAAGGTAAAAATAAAAACGGCCTCCGATACCAAGGAAATGCTTAAGGAAATGCCTTTAGAGGTTAATCAGATACAGGAGGTAATTAAGATTTATAAGGAGAAGGGATTTGGGACAAACCAGGCGATTATGGAAATCGGCATGCCTTCTGATATCAAGCTGGCTGACCCGCCGTGCCTGAGGCTGATAGATACCAGGGTGCGTTTCGGCAAGCTGCATTTTATTTTATATTTTCGCTCCTGGGATCTTTGGGGAGGTTTTCCTTCCAACCTGGGCGGGTTAGAATTAGTAAAACAATACATGGCCGAAGAAATCGGGGTCCAGGACGGCGAAATTATCGCGGTCAGCAAGGGCCTGCACCTTTATGAATACGCCTGGGAATTAGCCAAGACGAGGACAAACAAATACAACCTGGAGATAAAATGAAGAAAACGACATACAAAGGGCAGGAACGCCGGCAGTTTGTCAGGTTAGATTACACCGCTCCGCTGGCTTATAAGGTATGCAAGAAAAAGACGATTTCTACGTTATTGAGCGGCTATACCGCCAATGTCAGCCAGTCCGGCCTGCTCTGCAATATAAAAGATAAAGTTAAGAAGGATGATATTATCTGGCTTTCTTTTGACCGGGCTACCTTAGGTGTTTGCGCGGAACTGGAAAAGAGAAGCCTGGTTTATCAGAGCGGCGTAATTGGCAAGGTCGTCAGGATAGAGCGCAAAAAAGACCATACTTACAATGTGGGCGTGCAATTTATCACGCGCGAAGAAAAGAATTTAACCAATATATACCCCAAGATACACTTTCTGGAAGAATTTAAAGAGCAAAAAATATGAATATTGCAGTCTTAGGCGACGGCGGGTGGGGCACTACTTTAGCTATTTTATTGCAGCGTAAAGGATTTTCGGTTACGCTCTGGGGCGCATTTAGCGATTATGCCGCGTATCTTAATAAAAAAAGAATAAATACTAAATTTTTGCCGGGCGTTAAAATACCTAGGCAGATAGAGATTAGCGCAGAGTTGCGCCAGGCGCTTTGCGGAAGGGATTTAATTATCCTGGCGATACCCTCGCAATATTTGCGCGATACCCTGAAAAAAATTAAGCAGGCTAATTACCCCGGCGGCGCAATATTTTTAAGCGTGACCAAGGGCATAGAAATAGGCTCGTTAAAAAGGATGTCTGAATTAATCCATGATGAATTAGGCGGGGTAAAGGTAGCGGTGCTTTCCGGGCCGACCATAGCCCAGGAAGTAGTCCGCCAGATACCCACTACGGCAGTGATTGCCTCTCATAATGAAGAGGTAAGAAAACATTTGCAAAACGTATTTATGACGGAGAGGTTCAGGATTTATACCAATGATGATGTGGTAGGGGTAGAATTGGGGGGGAGCCTGAAAAATATCATTGCCATTGCCTGCGGCATATCCGACGGGCTTGGGTTCGGGACTAATACCAAAGCAGCGCTCCTGTCACGCGGCTTAACCGAGATTTCCCGCTTAGGCCAGGCAATGGGCGCCAGGGTGCATACTTTTAGCGGGATAAGCGGCCTGGGCGACTTAGTGACTACCTGCATCAGCCCCTATAGCAGAAACAGGTTTGTGGGCGAGCAAATCGGCAAGGGCAAGGCCTTAAAACAGATAGAAGCTCATATGCAGATGCCTGCCTGCCGGCAGGCAGGGATAGCTGAAGGCGTGCCGACCACTAAATCCGCCTATGCCTTAAGCCTAAAGCACAAAGTAGAGATGCCGATAACCCGGGAAATTTATTCTGTGCTTTATAAAAATAAATCTCCCATTAAGGCAGTCAAAGATTTAATGACCAGGGAGAAAAAAGAGGAGTAAGTTAGATTACGGGGGATGGCGCAGTTTGGCTAGCGCGCTTGAATGGGGTTCAAGAGGCCGAGAGTTCAAGTCTCTCTCCCCCGATATATGGCGCAGCTCCGACGCCCCGAATGAGCGAATGCGAATGTCGGGGGGTCGGAGTCCCGACTTCCGATGTTCGCTCACGCTCGGTCGGAATTCCGACTTCACGTATTTTGTGAACGTTGGCATCACCTACGTTCGGTTGGAACGTCGGGATTTGGCTAGCGCGTTTGAATGGGGTTCAAAAGGCCGTG
Source organism: Candidatus Omnitrophota bacterium (assembly GCA_016867095.1). Lineage (GTDB taxonomy): Bacteria > Omnitrophota > Gorgyraeia > Gygaellales > Profunditerraquicolaceae > VGKK01. The sequence continues at coordinate 4,526 of VGKK01000095.1, forward strand.
GGTTCAAGTCCCACCTCCCCGATTAAATATAATGACATTTTGGTTCTTAATGGGACTTGAAGCCGACCCGAGCGGCACTGCTTCGAGCGAGGGCGGCCGGTTCCGAAGGAGCCGAACGAATGTGAGGCGGGTGAGGAAAAGTCCCACCTC
>VGKK01000096.1 GCA_016867095.1 Candidatus Omnitrophota bacterium
AGAGCCCCTATGGGGAGCGAGTCGCTAAGGAGTTTTTGCCGAGCGACGGGTCGGGGGTTCAATTCCCTTCGCCGGCTTTAATCCCGACCCAAAGGGGTGTGGGGAAAAAGTTTCCCCACGCTTTTGGGGTGACAGGGAGCGAAGCGACCGCCAGAGGGGCAGAGCCCCTATGGGGAGCGAGTCGCTAAGGAGTTTTTGCCGAGCGACGGGTCGGGGGTTCAATTCCCTTCGCTGGCTTTTAGTTTTGTCGGGATCATCGGCTCCGTATCTATTTTATGTCGCGATTCAGAGAGGTTTTAAAAAATCGTAACTTTTTCTTTTTATGGCTGGGCCAGATAATTTCGCAGTTAGGCGACAGGCTTGGCCAGATGGCCCTAATTGCCTTTGTTTACCAAAGGGCTCCCGGCTCGGCCATGGAAATTGCCAAGATACTCTCTTTTACCATCATTCCGGTATTTGTCATCGGCCCGATTGCCGGGGTATATGTGGACAGGTGGGACAGGCGGCGCACTATGTATATCTGCGATTTCTTGCGCGCCAGCCTGGTTTTTGCCATACCATTCTTTTTGTATTATGCTAGGAGCCTGGCGCCCATCTATTTGCTTATCTTTATCACCTTTTCCATCGGCCGTTTTTTTGTTCCGGCAAAGTTTTCAATTATCCCTGATTTAGTGGAGAAGGATGATTTGTTAATGGCCAATTCCCTGGTCAATACCACGGGGATGATTGCGGCGATACTGGGCTTTGGGATAAGCGGGGTATTAATAGAGTGGATGGGGGCAAAGAGCGGTTTTTATCTGGATGCCTTTAGTTTTTTAGTCTCCGGCACGCTCATTTTTCTGATTGCCAAAAGCTCTATCGCGGTGGCTATGAATATTAAAAAGGTGAGCCGGGAAATAGTGGAAGTAATCAAGAAGTCCGTATTCCAGGAGCTCAAAGAGGGGGTTTTATATTTTATCAGGAATAGGAGTATCCGTTTTACCGCGGGGGTAATTTTTATTCTCTGGTCGGCGCTGGGATCGGTTTATGTGGTCTTAATCGTATTTGTGCAGCAGGCCCTGCATTCGGCGACCAAGGACCTGGGCCTCTTGATTATGTTTTTAGGGATGGGTTTATTCCTGGGTTCGGTGATTTACGGCCGTTTCGGGCAGCGGCTTTCGCATCATAAAATCATCTTTTCTTCCCTGGTGTTTAGCGGTATAATGCTGGTCGTTTTCGCCCTAACCATAGCGCGTTATCCTTATTTTTTCGTGGCCGCGGCGCTTTCCTTTATCCTGGGCATTATGGTTTCGCCGATTATGATTGCCTCTAATACCATCGTGCATAATACCAGCGATAACGCGATGATGGGAAAAATTTTCAGCTCTTTAGAGATTGTGATGCATTTAGGGTTTTTATTATTTATGTTTATCAGCAGCCTGCTGGCAGAAAGATTTTCCCACCTTTTAATCCTGATTGTCGTAGGCGTTTTATTCAGCATTTTGGGCTTAGTAAATTTTATTTATCACCGCAAGGTTCCATGGTTAAATTAGAAGAATACAAGTACCTTACAGAAAATAGGCCGATAGAGAAGCCGCCGTTGCCGGCGCTCGTCTATATTCCTTTATCCCAGCATTTGGGTAAAGCGGGAAACCCCGCCGTAAAACCCGGGGACACGGTTAGTTTAGGCCAGAAGCTTACTGCCAGCGATGCTTCTATGTACGTGCCTGTCCATGCTTGTGTATCGGGCAAGGTTACGGCTATTCAGGATTGGCCGCATCCGGTCCTGGGCCGGGCTAAAGCGATAGTGATTGAGAATGACGGCTTAGATAGGCGTCCGTCATCTGTCGTTCCTCGTCCGGCGGAAGAAATAGATAAATTAACCGCTGAACAAATTCGCGGTATTGTTTTTGAGGCAGGGGTGGTGGGAATGGGAGGGGCAAGTTTTCCCACCCATATCAAGCTTAATCCGCCCAAGCCCGTAGATACTTTGATTATTAACGCCGCGGAGTGCGAGCCGTATTTGACCGCGGATTACCGGCTGATGGTGGAGAAGACAGCCGAGATTGTGGCAGGCATAGGGCTGGCCGCCAGGTGTTTAGGCGTGAAAAATGTTTATATAGCTGTTGAGGATAATAAGCCCGAGGCGATAGAGGCATTTAGTCACAAGTCACAAGTCACAAGTCACAAGTTAAAGGTTTTAAAATCGCAATATCCGCAAGGCGGGGAGAGGCAGTTAATAAAAAATATCCTGCGTAAAGAAGTGCCGCGGGGCAAACTTCCCCTTGATGTCGGCGTTGTCGTGCATAATGTAGGGACGGTATTCGCGATTTATGAGGCGGTTTATTTGAATAAGCCCTTGTATGAAAGGGTAGTTACGGTTACCGGAAGTATTTTGAGTAATCCTAAAAATTTACTGGCGCGCATCGGCACGCCTATAAAGGAACTCATTGATTTTTGCGGGCCGCAAAAGGAAGAACCGGCAAAGATTATTGTCGGCGGGCCGATGATGGGAATCACGCAATATAGCGACTCGGTACCGGTAATAAAATCTACTACCGGAATTATCTTAATGAATAAAAAAGAGGCTACCCGGCACAAGGAGGCGTTTTGCATCCGGTGCGGCGCCTGCGTGAGAGAGTGCCCGGCCGGGCTGATGCCCTGCCTGCTCAATTTAGCCTCGGAAAAAGGGCTTTGGTCCCAGGCCAAGAGTTACGGTGTTTTAGACTGTATTGAGTGCGGGCTTTGCAGTTATGTTTGCCCTGCCAGCAGGAATTTAGTCCAGTGGATAAAAAGGGCAAAGCTGGAGGTCAAATGAAGCCGAGACTTACGGAGCGAACACCCGGCTGTATCTGAACAGCCGGTGTGCCGCTTGTGTGGCAAGCGAAAGTAAGTCTCTGGCTAAATTTGACCCAGCACTTATTTTTGAAAAAGTATTTGAGTTAACTAAAGGGATAATTTCGTTTTTTATCGCTTAAGCTATAACTCCAGCGCAATCACAAAAATAAGTGCTGGGTTTAATTCGCGCATTGACTTACTCGCGCTTGCCGCAGAAAGCGGCATACCGACCTTTCCGATAAGGTCGGGTAACGCGTTCGTAAGTCAAGCGCTCATTAAAGATGAAGGAAATGATACGCTATGGTTTTATTTTAGGTTTAATCTGCGTGGTCGCGGCCGGGCTTCTGGCCGGCGTTAACAGCCTGACTAAATTCAAGATTATTGCCCAGGCGCAGGCGGAAGAAGAGGCGGGTTTAAAAGAGGTGCTCCCGCAGGCCTTGCGTTTTGAGCCGGAAAAATTCGGCGGGGAGGTTATTTATTATAAGGGATATGACCAGGCCGGAAAATTAACCGGCGTAGCCTTCAAGGCTTCAAGCAAAGGTTATTCCAGCGTCATTGAAACTATGGCCGGCATGCTGCCGGACGGCACAATTACGGCGATAAAAATATTGAGCCAGAATGAAACTCCGGGCTTAGGGTCGCAGGTAGCCGAACCGGAATTCGCGGAGCAATTTAAGAATCAGGACGCGGTAGAATTAAGCGGTGTAGTGGCGATTACGGGCGCTACCATATCATCCCGGGCAGTGATAGATTCCGTAAAACAGAAGGCCCAGGAGATAAAGGCATTAATAAGATGACGAAAGAAAAACTTATTGTTAATGTTTCTCCGCACCTGTATAAGGGAGAATCCATAAGTAAAATTATGTGGATGGTGTTTTTGAGCCTGGTTCCCGCCGGCGCGGCAGGGGTATATATTTTCGGGCCAAAAGCGCTTTGGGTCATTGTTTTAACGGTGATGGCCGCCCTTATTACCGAAGGGCTTCTGCAGGCTATGACGGGGAGAAAAGTTACTATACTTGACGGCAGCGCCGCGCTGACCGGTTTATTGCTGGCTTATAATTTGCCGGCGCAGGTTCCTTTCTGGCTGCCAATTGTCGGAGCAATTTTTGCTGTGGCTATCGGCAAGCAGATATTCGGAGGCCTGGGCCAGAATATTTTTAACCCGGCTTTGGTGGGCAGGGTATTTCTGATGGCTTCCTGGCCAAAGTATATGACTACCTTTCTTAAGCCCTTTGATGCCGTAACTTCGGCTACGCCCCTGGCGGCGCTCAAAGAAGGCAAGTTGCTGGAAGGCATTTCTTACCTGGATTTATTTTTAGGCAGGCGCGGCGGCTGTATCGGAGAAGTATGTATCCCGGCGCTGCTCTTAGGGGCGCTTTTTCTTTTTGTCCGCGGTTATATTTCCTGGCATATCCCGATTACCTATATAGTGACGGTAGGGGTGTTTACCTATATTTTCGGGCCAAGAGGCCTTTTTAGCGGCGACTGGTTATTTCATATTTTGACCGGCGGCTTAATCCTCGGGGCTTTCTTTATGGCCACAGATTATGTTACTTCGCCCCTGACCTACAAGGGCCAGATTATTTTTGGGCTCGGCGCAGGCCTTGTTACCGCGGTTATCCGGCTCTGGGGCGGCTATCCGGAAGGGGTTTCTTACGCCATATTGATGATGAATGCCGCCACGCCGATTATTGATAGATTTACCAGAAATAGGATTTATGGGACAGTATAATGTCAAATGACAAAATTCAAATGACAAATAGTTAAATTACAAATTCCAAGCACCAAATTACAAACAAATTACAATGACCAAAATTCAACCCCAACCGTTTTAGCCATTTGGTAAT
>VGKK01000097.1 GCA_016867095.1 Candidatus Omnitrophota bacterium
TCTTATGCCTTTTGTTCAGGGGAATGACGGCCTTACCTTGTTTGATATATCCGGAGATTACCTTAGGCGGGATATTTTCCAGGGAAGCGATATACTTTGCCTGGGGCGTGATAATATTATTTTTAGCGTATTCTAATTGCGTCATTAATTCAGGGCCTCGCGTAAGTCCTTAATTGCCGCAGGGATATTTTTGCTTTTGCAGACCGCGCCGCAGACGGCAATCCTTTTGGCGCCCGCGGATAATACCCGGCTCATATTTTCTTTATTTATCCCGCCGATAGCGAAAAAGGGCGCGCGGATTTTATTTTTTATCGCCTTTATTTTATCCAGGCCGATGCTTCTTAGCTCGGGCTTGGTGGGAGTCCTAAAGACAGGGCCGATACTGATATAATCCGCTCCGGCCTTTTGCGCCGCAACGGCCTGCTTTAGGTTATGGCAGGAAATACCGATGATTTTATCCTTGCCTAATATAGCCCTGGCTGTTTTGACGGATAAATCCGTTTGGCCCAAATGCACGCCGTCGGCATCCACGGCTTTGGCGATATCTAGGTAGTCGTTAATAATCAACAGGGTTTTTGCCTTCAAAAATAATTTCCGCAATGCCGCGGCCTCTTGCAGGATAACCGCTTTTTGCGGGCCTTTGTCTCTAAGCTGGATGATATCAGCGCCTTTACCCTTTATTTTTCCGGCGATATCAAGCAGGGGGCGCAGGCCGCAAACATTTTTATCTATGATAATATAAAGACGAGACTTTGCCAGCAGCCTTTTTTTCAATTTCATAGAGGTTATACCTTATCTTTTTTAGCCTAAGAGCAATGTTCTTGTTAATCAGCTTGGCGAATTCTTCCAGGACCCGGGCTGATTCCTTTGCCCGCTGGATATTGGCAAAGAAAATATCCTGGCAGTTTTTTCTTTCCAACTCGTTGAGCCGGATATTCTTGCCGACGTCTTTGCGGCTATCTCTTTCTGCAAGCAGCGCTACCTTAGCGGGAAGTTTTTTGGCGGCCAAATCAACGCCGTGCCTTATTTTTTTAAAGCCGGCGGTTAATTCAGGGCTTTCAATAACGAACCTGGTAATTTCTTCGCAGACCCTTAAGCCTTCCTTGAGCCGGTTGAGGTTCGCGTCAATAATTCTATTTACCCCGTTCGAAAACCTTTTCCTAACGGGGTTTATTTTGGGATATCCTGGCAATTTTATGGATTAAGTTAGTCGTAGAGCGGCCTTTGACTAATTTCACGGTTAAGACCTTACCCTTATTACCTAAAATAAAGGCGCTGCCTACGATATTATTTTTTTGCCAATCCGCGCCCTTAATCAATATATCCGGCTTTAGGGCTTTTATGACTTTTATCGGCGTAGTTTCGTTAAAGATTACCGCGTAATCCACGCTTTCCAGGGCGGCAATTATACTGGAGCGGTCTTTTTGGCTGGTAATTGGCCGGTTTTTGCCTTTGATTTTTTTTATGGAAGCGTCGGAGTTTATGGCCACTATCAGCGCGTCGCCTTTTTCCCTGGCGTCTTCCAGGTATTTTACATGGCCATAATGCAATAAGTCAAAGCAGCCGTTAGTAAAAACGATCTTCTTGCCTTGTTTTTTCAGGCCGGCGGTTATTCTCTTCAGCGCGTTTAGGCTTTTTATTTTTTCCGTTAACAAAGGGCCTCCTCCACGAGTTCGCAGATGATATGGCCGATGGTAATATGCGCTTCCTGAATCCGGGCGGTAACCGGAGAGGGCACTAACAGGGACACGTCGGCAAGCTTGGCCAATTCTCCCCCGTCTCCGCCGCTGAGCGCCACTGTTTTTAACCCCATCTTTTTGGCTTGTTTGATGCCGGCAGCGACATTCTTGGCCTTTCCGCTGGTGGAGATTCCGATAATAATATCGTTTTTCTGGCCTAATGCCTCTATCTGTTTGGCAAAAACTATATCATAGCCGTAGTCATTAGCAAGGGACGTCAATACTGAAGTATTAGTGGTCAGCGAAATCGCCGCCAGGCTGGTCCGGTCTTTTTTGAACCTGCCGACAAATTCCGCGGCAATATGCTGGCAGTCGCTGGCTGAGCCGCCGTTACCGAAGAGGAGTATTTTTCCATTTTTCCTCAGGCATTCAATGATGAGGTTGGCTATTTCTACAATCCTGCCGGTACCGCTGCGCATAATTTCTTCCTTGACCTGGATGCTTTCCAATAATATGTCCTTAATCCTGTCTCTCATAATTGTATCCTTTCTTCTTAGCACGGATATACACGGATTTTTTACGCCTGCCTGCCTGCCGGCAGGCAGGGATTTACACGGACAAAACTTTATCTGTGTGTATCCGTTCTTTTATCCGTGGCATATCCGTGTTAGCCGAAGAATACCTTGGCGATCCCGTAGAAGTCCATATCCACTGTCTTTAACGCGGCCACCGCTTGTTCTATCGGCACATCAATAATTTTATTTCCTGCCAGGGCTACCATCCTGGCGAATTTTTTCTCTTTTACCAGCTCTACCGCTTTTACCCCGAACCGGGTGCCCAGGATCCGGTCAAAGGCGCTGGGCGTGCCCCCTCTTTGAATGTGGCCCAGGACGCTGACCCTGGTTTCATAACCGGTTCTTTTTTCTATCTCCTGGCCTAATCTTTCGCCAATGCCGCCCAGGCGGACATGGCCGAATTCGTCTAATTTCTCTTCCTGGGTGACCATGGTCCCTTCTTTAAATTTGGCGCCCTCTGCCACCACCACGATACTGAAGGTTTTGCCGCGCCCGTGCCTTCTTTTGATGAGCGCGCAGACTTCTTCAATATCAACAGGCAGCTCGGGGATTAAAATTATATCCGCCCCGCCGGCAATCCCCGCCTCTATGGCAATCCATCCGGCATGCCTGCCCATTACTTCCACGACGATAATCCTGTGATGGCTTTCGGCGGTAGTATGCAGTTTATCAATGCACTCCGTCGCCGTATTTAGCGCGGTATCAAAACCAAAGGTGTAATCCGTGCAGGAAAGGTCATTATCTATTGTCTTGGGCACTCCTACGATATTGGGGATGCCGTCTTTGGTTAATTTTGCCGCCACGCCCAGCGTGTCTTCTCCGCCCACGGCAATCAGCGCGTCCAGCCCCAAATTTTTATAATTTTCCTTTACGCTTTGCAACCCGCCTTCTTTTTTATAGGGGTTGGTGCGGCTGGTGCCTAATATTGTTCCGCCCTTGGGCAATATGCCCGAGACGGCAGTCAGGTCCAGGGCCATAGTGTCCTTTTCAATCAGGCCCTTCCAGCCGTTCTTAATACCGATAACTTCGTATCCTTCGTTAATGCTTTTTCTGACTACCGCCCTGATTACCGGATTTAAACCCGGGCAATCCCCGCCGCCGGTAAGTATCCCTATTTTTGTCATTGTTTTTATTCCTCCCGCATAATATATGTTATACTTTTGTTAATTGCGAACATCGGATTATCGGAATATCAGAGCGAGAGCAGCAGATTATTAGAATCAGAAACGGAGAAATTACGCGTTCTTTCTGATAATCTGGTTCTCTGATAATCTCGTTCTGGTAATCTGATATTCTGATACTCGTTTTTAACATAACTGATTTATGCTATACCCTGCCGTAACCGCCGAATGGTATCGTGGGTTGTTCTTTTTCCAATTCCCTTCTTTTTCTTTCCTTTTCTTCCAGAGAGATAATCTTGGCCACGTGAATCTTAATCATAATCTGTTCTTCTATGCCCAGCACTTCCTGTATTTTAGCGCGGGTTATTTCCTGCAGGCGGGAAGTTAATTCGGGAATATTCGCGTCCGCCTTCAAGACGACCCTTAAGTCAACAATAATGCCTTTTTTACTGGCGATGACATCCGGCCTTAATTCCTTGATTTCGGGGATTATTCCGGCCAGCCTGCGGATTAAATCCTCTACCGCGGACAGGGCGATAGTAACCTGCCCCGAGGATGTGGTAAAGGCGATGGTCCTTTCGCGCTGGAATTTGCCTAAAATCAGCTGGGCAAAGGAAAAGGTGATTAAAATCAATAAAAGGCCGGAAAGCCCGATGATAATCCTGGAATGGGGGCTGTATTCCATATATAAAAGCAGATTGTTTATGTCCTGGGACGGCAATATGTTCAGGGAAAATATTATTAAGGTCAGGCCGATTAAAACCAGCACTACTGTGTAAAATAATATCCCCAGAACGGTAAATGTCCTCATTGCCTACCCCCTTTCAATACTCTGCACGTTTATATTGATATCTTTGATGGATAAATTAGTCATTTTTTCCAGGGCGCTGCGCACGTTTTCCTGGACCCGGTTGGCGATGTCGGGAATATTGAAACCGTATTTGATGACAAGCGGAATTTCAATCTTGACGTCTTCGTTTTTATCAATAGTTATTTTAATCGCTGAAAGGGATTTTTTGCCGGCTAATTCCAGGAGCCCGCTTTTGAAATCCCTGCCTATGCGCTTTACCCCGTCTATTTCGCAGGAGGCGATAGACGAAATAGAGGCAATCACATTCTTATGGATTCTAATCCTCCCCAAATCCGTGCGCGATTCCTCGTTATGCATTACTCCTCCGCCTTTAATCGCTAAATCGCAAAATTAATTCTTAATCTACTTCTTACACCGCAAAATCGCAAAAGTTTTTTGCTCTCTAGATTTACTCCTCCGCCTTTAATCGCTAAATC
>VGKK01000098.1 GCA_016867095.1 Candidatus Omnitrophota bacterium
AAATCTTAAACTAATTCTCTGGCCGATTAACCGGCGGATAAAACCCAAAGCCGAATCCAGCGCGTCTTTGCTCTTTTTATAATCTTCGTCCTTGCCTAAAACGCTAAAAAATATCTTGGCCTGCCTTAAATCCGCGGTCACTTCCACCCTGGTAATGGTAATAAAACCCAGGCGCGGGTCTTTAAGCTCATCGTGGATAATCAGGCTGACCTCTTTCTTTATCGCCTCCGCAACCTTTTCGCATCTTGCCATCAAAGTTTCCTTTCAATTAATTTTTTAATCAAGACTAGTTCTTCGGCCTTTGTCTTGACCAGGCCGTCCAGCTTTGCCTGCAAAACTCCGGTAAAAATTTTCTTATAGCGCGGGCCGGGCATAACCCCCAACTTGTGCAGGTCATCTCCGCGAATTTCAATGCGCATCCCGTTATAAATATCAAAAAAATCTTCAATGTATTTCTGGATATGGCGATTCTTATATTTTGCCTTGAACAGGATAATCGTTTCATAAGACAAAGGCTCAAGCAGGTTAAAGATTACCGAGGGCTTAACCTTAGCCTTGCCTAAGCTGGCGGCGAATTTGCGTTCCAGGCCCTTAGAGCTTAATAACCTTTTCTCTTCGCCCCTTGAGAAAACAAATTTCCTGCAGACCGCCCTGGTATCGCTAAGGCTAAGAGAATCTAGCAGGCCCATAAAATAAATCAACCAGCTGTCAAGCTGCCGGCGCCGGGGATACGCGCCCTCGAACCAGCCGATACAATTTCCGATTGAAGTTAATAATTGATCTGTTGATTTTGAAACAGCCAGGCGCGGGCTGATAAAGCCATAACCCGCCAATTCCCGGATGCGCCTGAGCTCCTTTAAGGGGCGTCCTTCTTTTAAGATTAAAATTATTTCATCGCGCAACCTTTGCGGCTGGACTTTTTCTAACATTTTAAGGCGCACCGCGCCCTTCAAGAAAAGGAGCGTCTGGGGCTCTATCCTGAAGTTATATCTTTTTTCAAAACGGACCGCCCTTAATATCCGCGTAGGGTCATCAATGAAACTTAATTCATGCAAAACGCGTATTTTTTTATCAGCCAGGTCCTTTTTTCCGGAGAAGAAATCAATAAGCCTGCCAAAATCCCGCCCCCCTATGCTAATCGCCATGGCATTTATCGTGAAATCCCGCCTGGCCAAATCGTCCCTCAATGTCCCGCGCCTGACTTGCGGCAGGCTGGCCGGAAAAGGATAGGTTTCCTGGCGGGCGGTGGCAATGTCAATTTTAAGATTATGCGCCAGCCTTGCCGTAGCCGTCCCAAACCTCTTATGCCGAGTCAACGCTGCCTTTGTCGCGCGCGCGAAATCTTCGGCAAATTTTATCCCGTCGCCTTCCACCACTATATCTAAATCTAAATTTTTTACGCCTAAAATTAAATCCCGCGCAAATCCGCCCACCAGGTACGCCCGCATATTATTAACAGAGGCGATCTCGCCGGCCAGGCCTATTAAATCCTGCGTCTCCCGCGGTAATTTCCTTAAATATTCTCTCATCAAAAACTCCAACCTCCTCCTAATTACTAATTACTAACTACTAATTACTCTTAAGGCCTGGGATGAAACATCTTGTGTATCGTCTTTAACCTGTCTTTATTTATATGCGTATAAATCTGGGTCGTGGAGATATTGGAATGCCCGAGCATCTCCTGAACCGAACGGATATCCGCCCCCCGCTCTAATAAATGCGTGGCAAAAGAATGCCTTAAGATATGCGGCCGGATCGGCTTTTTAATCCTGGCGGACCGGGCATATTTTTTGATGAGCTTCCAAAAAGACTGCCGGGAAATCTTCTTGCCGAAGCGGCTGACGAATAAAAATTCAGATTCCTTATTCCTTAATAACTGCAGCCGGCTGGATTCTAAATAACGCTTAATGCTGGCCACTGCTTTTTTACCGATAGGCACTACCCGTTCTTTATTACCCTTGCCGATACAACGCAGGAATCCGATATCTAAATTGACATTATCCAGCCTTAAATTTACCGCCTCGGACACGCGCATGCCCGTGGCATAAAGAGTTTCTAAAATTGCCTTGTCCCTGGCGCCGAGTTTTTCCCGGATATTCGGCTGGTTGAGCAGGATATCCACTTCGTTCGCGGAAAGCGTCTCGGGAATTTTTTTCCACAATTTAGGCGAGTCAATCAGGCTGGTAGGGTCGGCCTTTAAAATCCTCTCCCTGACCAGGAACCTGTGGAATACTTTTACTGCCGCCAGGCGCCTGGCAATAGAGTTCGCCGCCAAGCCTTTATCTTTCTGAAAGAGCATAAAATTTACCACATCGTTCTTATTGGCCTTGGATAAAGCGTCTATTGAGCGGCTGTTAAGAAAATCAATGTAATAATTAAGGTCTCTCTTGTAGGAAATAATGGTATTGCCGGCCAGGCCGCGCTCCACCGATAAATAATTTAAAAAACCGTCAATGAATTCTTTCACGTCAGGACAGGAAAGGATTATTCTTTTTTTCCTCTCCTATTGTGGAAGACGGCCCATGCCCCGGATAGACAATTGTGCCATCGGGCAATTTCAATAACTTTTCCTTTATGGATTTTATCAGCTGCTGCCCATCTGCCCCGGCAAAATCGGTCCTGCCCACGCCCTGATAAAATAAGGTATCGCCGCTAAACAGGATGTTATCTTGGGGCCGGCGCATTAAAAGGCAAATCCCTCCCGGGGTATGGCCGGGGGTATGAATTACCTCTAATTGCACCCGGCCCAGCTCAATCTTGTCCTTTTCCTCCAGGCTCTTTACTTCGGATTTCACGCTATAGGCCGCTAAAATAATAAGGGGCGACAGGTTAAGCTTCGGGTCCCTTAATAACGCCGCGTCGGCGCGGTGGACATATATGGGCACGCCAAATTCATCGTCCGCGCCGATATGGTCGCAATGGCCGTGGGTATTAATAATCAGGCCGGGCTCCAGCCTGTGTTTCTTCAAGGCCCGCCTTATTTTAGCCGCGTCGCTGCCGGGGTCAATGATTATCGCCTGGCTGTTGTCTGCGGCAGCCAGGACATAGCAATTGACCTGGAATGGACCGACACAAATAGTCTCTAAAATCACTATAAATAATTTTTTATTTTATTATAAGAGAAATCCTTCAGGATGTTTCTCCTGAGCTGTTCGGCATTCCGGCGGTTAATCGCGATGTTATTGCCGTATAAATCCTGAGCCACCAAGTCTTTCAGGCCGTTTGACTGATTAATATAAACATCCAATTTTTTCTGTTTTTCCGCGTTTAAAAGCGCCCTGAGATTGAGGAGATTTTTAATCGCCTCATCCAAGCAGCTGATTTGTTTCTTATGATTGGCCCCCGCTGATAATGAATTGATAAGTTCATCCTGCCAAGACTTCCAGAATAAAAAGTACTGGCGGTATAATTCTTCCCTGCTCATCTGGGGCCCCTTATATTCCTCGGGCACCAAGACCAGCTCTTCCTTGGGCAAGTTTTCCTTTTTAGGCTTACGGGTAAACTTACGCACAAAGGCCTCGCAACCCAAAAAATTAAAAATTAAAAAAGAAAAAATAAAAAATTTTAAAACAAACTTTGTATTCTTAATTTTACTTGTGACTTGTGACTTGTGACTTGTGACTCTCATTTCAGCATCTCCTTAAATTCTTCTTCGCTGATAATCTTTACCCCGAGCTTTTTGGCTTTTTCATATTTGGAGCCGGGGTTTTCTCCGGAGACTACAAAGTCAGTGCTGTTGCTTATGCTGGATGAAGCATTACCGCCGTATTGGCGCACGAGATTTTCGGCAATGGTCCGGCTAAAATCATTCAGGCCTCCGGTAAAAACTACGCTCTTGCCGGTTAAGGCCGATTTCTTTATGGCCGGCGCTTTCTCTTCTAAATTTAAACCCGCCTCTTTTAATTTTTTAAGCAGCTTTTTAGCAACGTCCTGCCTGAAAAACCTGGCGATAGATTCAGCCATTACCATTCCTACTTCATAGATAACATCAAAATCCTCTTCTTTTGCCTTCATCAGATTATCCAGCGTCGTAAACTTTTGCGCCAACAGGTACGCCGCCTTTTCGCCGACGTGCCTGATGCCTAGGCCATATACCAGGCGCGAAAGAGGCCTTTGTTTGCTTTTTTGGATTGCCGCTAAAAGGTTCTCCGCCTTTTTCTCCTTAAATAATTCTAATTTTAAAAATTCATCCTTCTTCAAAAAGTAGATATCGGCAAAATCCTTTATCAGCCCCTTTTCTACCAGCTGCTTAACCACTGCCTCGCCTAATCCCTCAATATCCATCGCCCCTCTTGAGGCAAAGTGGATTAAGCCGCGTTCAATCTGCGCCGGGCAAGACGGATTTATACAGCGGTAAGCCACCTCTTCTTCCTTTTCTTTGGAAACCTCGCTGCCGCAGGCCGGACAAACCCTGGGAATCTTAAATTCCCTTTCTTTGCCGGTGCGCGCTGATTCTACCGCCTTGACTATC
>VGKK01000099.1 GCA_016867095.1 Candidatus Omnitrophota bacterium
TTAAATTAAGTCAAAAGTAAAAAGTAAAAAGTCAAAAGTCAAAAGTCGAGGTAAGCCATGGTAAGAATGACTTATAAGAAAGCAGGGGTGGATATAGCGAGGGCAAGCCTTTTTAAAAAAAATATAAAAGGCTTAGTAAGAAAGTCTTTTACTTCGGATGTATTAAGGGATATCGGAGGCTTTGGAAGTTTCTACAGGTTCCCCAAAGAAAAATACAAAGACCCGATCCTGGTTTCTTCTTCCGACGGCGTGGGCACAAAATTAAAAATCGCGGCCTTAGCTAATAAGCACGATACAATAGGCATTGACGCGGTGGGGATGAACGTCAATGATATTTTGTGCGCCGGGGCGGAGCCCTTATTCTTTTTGGATTATATTGCCTCGGGAAAATTAGATCCGCATGTTTTAGTGGATGTGGTCAAGGGCATAAATGACGGCTGCATCCATGCAGGCTGTGCCTTAATCGGCGGAGAGACCGCGGAGATGCCCGGGATGTACCAGGCAGGCGATTATGATGTGGCCGGGTTTTGCGTGGGCGTCGTGGAGCGAAAAAAGATTATTGACGGCCCAAAAATAGCGGTTGGCGACGTGGTTATTGGCCTGGAGTCTAACGGCATACACTCCAACGGCTATTCTTTGGTGCGCAGGGTGTTTTCGCAGGATGAACTGAAGCGCTATAGCGCCGAATTACTCAAACCCACGCGCATCTACGTCAAGCCAGTATTATCATTATTAGGTCACCAGGTCACCAGGTCACCAGGTCACCAGATAAATGGCATTGCACATATCACCGGCGGCGCTTTCTACGATAAGATCAGCCGTATCCTTCCGGCGGATGTGGATGTGCGCATCAAGAAAAGCTCCTGGCCGGTCCCGAAGATCTTTCGACTCATCCAAAATAAAGGCGCAATAGAAGAACGCGAGATGTATCATACTTTTAATATGGGCGTGGGGCTGGTGTTAGTGGCGCCGCCTGCGTCCGCCAGATCAATCATCGCGAAATTATCCGAATATAAATTGAAGTCCTGGCTTATCGGCGACGTCACCAAAGGCAATAAGCAAGTAGAAATAATATAGAGAGGAGCATAATATACGTAAGAAAATCCTTATCATTTTTGAACTAATTGCTATCTTCTGTTTATTTTTTTGCCGTTTCCGCTATTTGCCAAGATATGCCTCCTCGTGGAGAAAAGCTCAGAATAACATCGCCTAAAAACGGGGATATTTTTTATCCGGGGCAACAAATAACGGTTAAGGCAGAATATTCAGGGAACTCTTCAGATATTGACGGGATCCATTTTCTTGCCGAAGATTTTAGTAATGATGTTATAACGAAACCACCCTATGAATACCAATTTATAGTGAATAAAGAATTCTTGGGTAAAATGATGATTATGGCGTACGTAATGCCTCCTGAAGATAAAGATGACAGTGCTGATTACGTAGAAGTCATGATTAAAACCGACGAAATTCCCGTAAAAATAGAAATGTTTCCTTCGTCTCCTTATTTATTGTCTCCCGGTGATGAATTAATACTTGCTGTTGACGGAACTTATGCGGATGGCGTTGCGCGTGACATTACTCTTACCGACAAAGGTACTATTTATTCCTCTTCCGATGATTCCATCTTTGAGGTTTTACAGAAAGATAACTATATGGTACTCAAAGCTAAAAAGCCAGGAAGAGCAAAATTAACCGTTAAAAATGGAATTGCCAAAACAATAGATGTTGATGTCCAAACTGATAAATATGCACCGTAGCACCGTAGGTAGCACCGTAGACAGTCTGTGTAAGTTTCTTTGATATATTGAGTTGCAGAACAAATATGCGGGGTTCATAAAATAGGGGAGGCAGTAGGACAGGGATAGGTAACTGTTTCTGAGTAGTTTGGGAAAGCGGGAGGAGGAGAAGGATGAGTTAGAAATTCTAACTTGACATACTTTCTAACTTATGTTATACTTGCTCTGGAGGTGAGAAGACGATGACGATTACTAAACTAAAAGCAAAAAATCAGGTTACCTTGCCGAGTGCTATCGTAAAGAGACTGCATTTAAAGCCGGATGAGTTGTTTGCGATTGATATTGAAAAGAATTATATTAAGCTTATCCCCGTGGAAGTTAACCCTCGTTACACCGCGGAAGAATTAAAGGCAATTGACCAGATTGTAGAAAAAGAAAAAGGTAGGGGTAAGTCGTTTAAGCCTGGCAAAGAGTTTTCAAGCTATATCAAGAAACTGACTAAATGAAGCAAATTGTTGCGCTTCCATCTTTTCTGCGCTGCGTCAAGAAGCTCGCTCCTCTTGAGAAGGTCCGGCTTGCCGAAAGTTTGGAACGGTTTAACGCCTTTGTTGTTACCGGTAGCGCGCCGCCAGGCCTTGGTTTTAAGAAAATAAATCACGATAAGTATGAGTTTCGCGTTGGTTTGCGGTTACGCGTAGTCCTAAAGTTGGAAGCGGCTACCTATTATCTTATTTTAGTAGGTAACCACGATGAGATAAGGCGTTACTTACGTAAGTATCGCTGATAGCGATAAAAAGTCGTGGGTGATTGGCAAGGTGGTTAAGGGCAAGGGGCAAGTTGAGGTCGTCTAGGGTCTGTCCCCGCAGGGGACTGACCCTAACGTTTTTGCCTCTGTCCAAGGTTTCTCGCTAGTCGATTTTTTTAACGCCAATGTTCTTTCGCATTTCGGTGGCTGCAGAACTCACCCTTTTTGCTCTAGCAAAAAGGGCTCAGACACCTTCGCCATCCCCGTTTTGTCGCTGCGCTCCACGGGGATTCCCTCAATGCTCAAGCATCCATTGGCTAAAAATCGACATCCGCTCGCAACCTTGTCCAGATGCATTATAAGGATATAGTATGTATGATATAGCAATTAAAATTGGAGAAATAGGAGCAAAAGCATCTTTCGCTTTGATTGTGGCAATTATTAGTGCTGCCGCGGCAGTTATATCGGCTATAATTGCTGGGATATTCGCTTGGAGACTAAATCTCGCTAATAAACAACACGAAAAGCAATGGGCATATATTAATAAAGTCAGTTTAGCTGTTGATAATGGAATTGAAATTTTTGCACGGATGTTATTTAATAAACTGCTTATTGCATATAATATTGATACACAAGTTGCAGCTCAGAATTTATTTCTATTACAAAAAGATATACTTGTTATTGAAAGCCAGCTTGTAGTTTATGGTTCTTTAGAAATTGCCGAAGCGGTAAACAGTTTTAAAAGTATCATAACCCAAACTCCAAACCAAGATTTTTTGAAAAAATGGGAAGAGGTATATCGGAAGGGTAGTGATTTGCTTTTGCTTTGCAGAAAAACGTTAGGCGAAAGATTAAGTGAGAAATTTACAGATTTCGCTAACAGATTAACTAGAATGCCACCAACTATTGCTCCGGGAGCAACTGTTAATGCTAAGTTAATAGGTAGTACGCAGATGTTCCCAGAAACTAAATAAACAAAAATAGGGGACGGTTGCATTTTTATCGGGTGACGTGGTGACCTTGTGACTTGGTGACTTTGGGAGCGGATGGCTTGGCTGGGATTTCGAGGGAGATTTTGCGAGGGTGTTTGTGAGCGTGCATAAGAAATTTTTTGGCAAAAGTCTGTAAGGCTTTACGACGAGGGAGCGCGGAAACTGACCATCAATCGGAGGTCACCGAATTTTAAGCAGGCGAACGAGGAGTAAACCGTAGCAGACGGCAAAAAATTTCAGCACGCGAGCAAATACCCGAAGCAAAATAGTGAAAGACAAGACAGCCGCGAGAAAATAGAGGACAGTCCTATTTTTGGCGGGGGACTTGATGAGTGGAGGCGCGGCGAATAATTAATATGAATATTAGCGAAGAAGCAGGAAACCTGAGTAGTTTGATAGAGTATCAAGGCGGCTCTGTTGTCAGCAAGGAAGTGATTAAGAAGGAAAAAGGCACAGTGACGCTTTTTGCCTTTGATAAAGGGCAGGGTTTGAGCGAACATATTGCGCCGTTTGATGCGTTAGTTTATATCTTTGATGGCCAGGCCGAAATTAATATTGCCGGCAGGCAATATTCCCTAAAAGCAGGCCAAATTATAATTATGCCGGCAAACAAGCCGCATTCGTTAAAGGCAGTTGAGCGTTTCAAGATGCTCTTGGTAATGATTAGGTAGAAAACAGGGGATGGTTAACTATGGAGGTGCACGATGAACATACTGTATTTGTTGGGGATTGTGGCGATAGTAGTATTTTTTATGGGCATCAGGATTGTGCGTCCGACGCACCGGGGGTTGGTGGAGCGGCTCGGTAAGTATAACCGTTTTGCCATGCCGGGATTTAACTGGGTAATTCCCATAATGGAGTTTTTGTATCAGGTCAATGTTACCGAGCAAATGGTAGATGCCGAGCCGCAGGAGATTATCACTAACGATAATTTGAATGCCAGAGTGGACGCGCAGGTTTATTTCAAAGTTAAGCCT
>VGKK01000100.1 GCA_016867095.1 Candidatus Omnitrophota bacterium
TTGAGGTAAAAGAGCTAAGCGTTTATCCAAAGCTAGGGATAAAGGTTGAGCCGATACAGAAATAGCTCTTTAAGGAAAATAGAGCACGGTTCTATTTTTAGCGGATGGATTGGCTGGGATTGATAATTTTGCGAGGGTGTTTGGGAGCGCGCATAAGAAAATTTTCGGCAAAAGTGCGCAAGGCTTTACGAGGAGCAAAGGACGCTAATCCGATACAGGCTACCCGGAGCGACGAAGTAAACCGTAGCGCACGGCGAAAATTTTCAGCGCGCGAGCAAATACCCTCGCAAAATTTAGCTAAGCTCCAAATATGCCTCGCCACCCGCAAAAATATTATTTACGGGTGACATGGTGACCTTGTGACGTGGTGACCTTGTAAGCGGATGGCTTGGCTGGAGTTTCGAGGGACGTAAAGGCAAGGAGCGGGCACGGTTCCCGCAGCCGGCTCCTTAATTAAAAAAACGGATTTATCTACGGCCCGGCTGCGGGAGAGCGACGCAGCCGATGAGAGCGAAGCCCCGCCACGCTGGGGCGGGGCGAGCGGTCCCGAGAAACTCAAGACAAGACAGACGCGGGATAATGTTATGAGAAAATATTTTCTGGTAACGCTGGTGATTATTGGGCTGGGGGCGGGGGTGTATGTGGCGGCGCTGAATAGGGGCGCGGCTGTCTCCGGCGCAAAAAATATTCTCTGTGATATCAGGGATAAATCTCTCAGCCAGGCCCTGGCGTTACTGAAGACCAGAAAAGATAACCAGGCCCTGTTAATTTTTGAGCAGGTCCTGGCCAGCCAGCCGGATAATCTGGACGCGCTCTGGGGCAAGGCCGAGGTTTTCAGGAGAAGCCGCAAATATCAAGAGTCTGAAGAATTATTAGCCAGGATCTTAAAAAATAATCCCGCCCATATCCCTTCCTTAGTCAGCCTCAGCTATATCAGATATAACGCTGATAAACTGAGCGAAGCCTTAAAGTTGATAAAAGAGGCCCTGAGAATCAAGTGTCTGAATAAAGAAGACCATGCCCTGGCCTATATGATGCTGGGTAGTATTAACAGCCGGCGTTCCAAGGAAGGCTGGCTTTTTAGCAAGTTCGCTTACGGCACGCACATCAAGGGTTATTTTTTAAAGGCCAAAGAATTAGCCCCGGGTTTACCCGAGGTGCATTTGGGGCTGGGGACTTTTTATCTTTTGGCGCCGGCAATTGTAGGCGGCAATTTAGATAAAGCATTGCGGGAGCTGCAAACGACAGTAAGAATCGCCCCGGATTTTGCCACTGCTAATGCGCGCCTGGCCCAGGCCTATAATAAGAAAGGCGACTTAGAAAAGTATAATTTTTACCTGGACCGGGCAAGGCAGTTAGATCCGGAAAATGAAGTTCTAAAAGAGATCAAAATGCGCCCCTAATACCAAGACCCGGTCTTGCCAAGCGCGGCAAGACCGGGTCTTGAGATGAGAAGATGAAGAATTTAGAAATAAGTGAAATATTCCGTGAAATCGCCAGCATATTGGAGATAAAGGGCGATAACCCTTTCAGGGTCCGCGCCTATGAAAGGGCGGCGCAGAATATTGAGGGCTTAAGCGAGGACATTGAAAATTATATTAAACAAGGCCGGCTCAGCGAAATTCCGGGTATCGGTAAAGACCTGGCCGCCAAGATAGTTGAAATAGCCAGGACTGGTAAGCTAAAATTCCTTGAGGGCCTCAAAAAAACCATTCCTTCCGGCTTGCTGGAGCTTTTAAATATCCCTTCTGTCGGGCCAAAGACCGCCAAATTATTATATGAAAAATTAAAGATAAAGAATATCCCCGATTTAGAAAAAGCTATCAGGCAGGACAAGCTAAAGGATATTTTCGGGATAAAGGAAAAGACCGTTGAGAATATCAGAAAAGGCATAGAAATACTAAAGCGCGCAGGCGAACGGATGTCTTTAGCTGTCGCTATGCAGGCGGCAGAGGAGTTTACCGGAGTTTTAAGAAAATTGCCCGAGGTAAAAAGGATTTCTTCGGCGGGCAGCCTGCGCCGGCAAAAGGAAAGAGTGCGGGATATTGATATCCTGGTGGTTTCCCGTAGGCCTGAGAAAGTAATGAATACTTTTACTAAAATACCCGCGGTAAGGGATGTTTTAGCAAAAGGCGAAACTAAATCTTCGGTGCGCACCAAAGACGATGTGCAGGTGGACTGCCGCGTCGTGGAGGCAAGGTCCTTTGGAGCGGCGCTGATGTATTTTACCGGCTCAAAGAATTTTAATATAAAATTAAGGCAGCTGGCGATAAAAAAAGGTTTAAAGTTAAATGAATACGGCGCGTTCAAAAAAGGCAAGTTTATCGCCGGCAGGAGCGAAGAGGAAATTTTTAAATTATTAGACATGGCCTATGTTGAGCCGGAATTAAGGGAAGATACCGGAGAGATAGAATTAGCCAGGAAATTCAAGCTGCCACATTTAATAGAGTTGAAAAATATCAAGGGAGACCTGCATGTGCATTCTAGATGGTCGGACGGCTCAAACAGCATAGAAGAGGTTGCCCGCGCCTGCCAGGAGGGAGGTTATTCCTATGTGGCGGTGACCGACCACTCGCAGGGCCTAAAAGTAGCCGGCGGACTAAGCCGGCAGGAGCTAAAAAAGAAGAAACAGGAGATAGATAAAGTCAATAAGAAGCTGAAAGGTTTTCGGGTGCTCTATGGAACGGAAGTAGATATAGACTCAAATGGAAAATTAGATTATCCGGATGAGGCCTTAAAGGAATTTGATATCGTTGTTGCCGCAATCCATAGCGGGTTTAAGCAATCTAAGGAGCAGCTTACTAGGCGCCTTGTCCGTGCCTGCCAGAATAAATACGCGCATATCCTGGCGCATCCCACAGGCAGGCTTTGGGGCACGCGCGACGCTTACGAGGTGGACCTGGAAGAGGTTTTCAAGTCCGCCAAGCAGACCAATACCGCTTTAGAGATAAACGCCTTTCCCCGGAGATTAGATTTGAATGATTTAAATTGCCGCCGGGCCAAAGAAATGGGAGTAAAGCTGGCCATAGATACAGACGCGCATATCACCGAGCAGTTGGAAATGATGAAGCTGGGCATTTCTGTGGCGCGCCGGGGATGGTTAAGCCCCGGTGATGTCATAAATACGCTTACGCTGGAAGAATTACTAAAAGCAATAAAGAAATGATGTCAAAAGTCAAAGGTCAAAAGTCAAAGGTCAAAAGTACAAATCAAAACTTAAAATTTTTACTTTTTACTTGCAATTTTTACTTTTTACTTTTTACTTTTTACTTTACTGCTGGCTGTCAATCCCGTCAGTTATATAAAGACAGCCGCGTAATGATGGGCACCTTTGTAGAGGTAATCTCTCCGGATAGGCAGGCCGCGAAGATCGCCTTTAGCGAGATAGAAAGAATTGAGGATTTATTAAGTAAATACGGGCCGGATAGCGAGGTGGCAAAATTAAACCGGTTGGGTAAGTTGAAGGTTAGTCCGGAAACTTTTTATATCATAAAAAAAGCCAGGGAATTCTGGCGGGCTAGTAACGGCGCTTTTGATATTACCGTAGCCCCGCTGGTTGACCTCTGGGGTTTTACGGACAAAAAATACCGCCTGCCCGGAGAAAAAGAGATTAAAAAAACTTTGGCGCTGGTTGGTTCCGAGAAAATTATTTTGACGGACAATAATAATGTGGTAAAATTTAGGTTTTCAGGAATGAAAATAGACTTGGGCGCGCTGGCTAAAGGTTATGCATTAGATCGCGCCGTAGCTAAATTAAAAGAGGCAGGCATAAAAAGCGCCTTGCTTTGCGCCGGCGGCCAGATTCATTGCCTGGGAGATAATCTTGGCCGGCCCTGGAAAGTCGCTATCCGCCAGCCGAACAAGAAAGGTTTTGTTGGTTACCTGGAATTAAAAGATAAGGCAGTGGCTACCTCCGGCGATTACGAGCAGTATTTTATAAAGGATAAGAAACATTACGCGCATATCTTTAATCCCAAAACCGGCTATCCGCAGGATTCAGGCCTGGCCTCGGTAACTGTGATTGCCCCGGATGGCTTGACCGCGGATGCGCTGGCCACAGCCACCATGGTTTTAGGAAAAGAAAAGGGAATAGAATTAGCCCAGAAGTTTCCGGATGTAGAAGTAAGAATAGTTGAGAGAAGACAGGGGCACAAGGTTACAAGGTCATCAGTAGTTAAAAATTAACCAGTTTATAAACCGGTAACCTTGTGACAACGGGTGACGCGGTGACATTGCGACTTGGTGACTGATAATATGTTTAAAATAATCATTAAAGAAGAGCTGGCCAAAGATGTAACCAGGATTACCGTGGCAGCCCCGCAGATTGCCCAGAAGGCAAAGGCCGGACAGTTTGTGGTGGTGATTGTGGATGCCGCCGGCGAACGCATCCCTTTAACTTTAGCTGATTGGGATAAAGAGGCGGGGACAATCACTTTGATTTTTCAGAAAG
>VGKK01000101.1 GCA_016867095.1 Candidatus Omnitrophota bacterium
TTGGAAGCCAGGAGGGCCAGGCCAGGGCCTTTAATACCATCAAGAAGTATGCTATTGACGCGATGGTAGTTATCGGCGGAGACGGCAGTTTCCGCGCGGCGCATAAATTTTACTTAAAATATAAAGTCCCCTGCATCGGCATCCCCGTTTCAATAGATAATGATATAAACGGGATTGATACCACCATCGGTTCGGACACGGCGGTGAATACCGCGCTTTGCGCGATTGACAATATCCGCGATACCGCCACCAGCATGGAGCGGATTTTTGTGGTGGAGGTAATGGGCAGGAATTCCGGTTTTATCGCCTTGCAAGTGGCCCTGGGAGCGGGCTGCGAAGAGGCGATTATTCCCGAGAAAAAATTTGACTTAGAAGAAATCTGCCATAGTATTGTTGAGGGCAATTTAAGAGGCAAGATAAGCTGGATTATAGTCGTGGCAGAAGGCGCGGCAAAGGCGGAAGATATCGCCAGAAAGATTACCGAATACACATCTTTGGAAACCCGGGCAATCGTTTTAGGCCATATCCAAAGAGGAGGCCGTCCTACTGCCGCCAGCCGGACTTTAGCTTTGACTTTAGGCCAGCAGGCAGTGGATTGCCTGTTAAAGGGACAGTCGGATCAGGCCGTAGGCGTAAAAGACGGCGAAATAGTCACGGTAGATTTGGAGACGGCAACAAAAAAGAAAGATCTGGAAGTAGATAGATTATATAATTTAATTAGGATATTAACTTAGTTTAAATTACAAATTCCAAATCACAAATTACAAACAATAGCAAATACCAAAATCACAATGACCAAAACCACCGTTTTAGCCAAAAGATATTTTTTGGTAATTTAGTCATTCGGTATTGTAATTTGTGGTTTAAGAATTATTGACAGGGAGGTATTAAATTATGGGAAGACGGCCGTTAGATATTGAAAAAATCGCGATGCAGCTGATTTTAAACGACGATGCGGCAGCGAAAAAGAAATTAGGCAAGAAGATACTGGATATCGCTTATAAAAAAGGGATTTATCTTTCCAGTATCCACCAGTTTTACCTGGCGCGGGGCAGGGGCGAATTCGGCGGCTTTACCGTTCCGGCGATAAATTTAAGGAGTATGACTTATGATTTGGCTAAAGCCATATTCAGGGTAGCCCAAAAAAATAACAGCGGCGCCTTTATCTTTGAAATCGCCAAGTCTGAAATGGGCTATACCAACCAGCCGCCATTAGAGTATTCCAGCGTGATTCTGGCGGCAGCCATAAAGGAAGGTTTTAGCGGCCCGGTTTTTATCCAGGGCGACCATTTTCAGGTAAACGCGGCCAAATTTAAGGATAATCCGGAAAAAGAAATTGCCGGTTTAAAGGCCCTGATTGCCGACGCGGTGGATTCGGGATTTTATAATATTGATATTGATTCTTCCACGCTGGTGGATTTGTCCAAGACAGAGGTAGCCAGGCAGCAATACAATAATTATGAGGCTTGCGCCAAGCTTACCCAGTTTATCCGCCAGATTCAGCCGCGCGGGGTGGAGGTTTCCGTGGGCGGGGAAATCGGGGAAGTAGGGAGCAAGAATTCCACGCCTGAGGAGTTGCGCGCGTTTATGCAAGGGTACCGGCAGAGATTGCGTAAGGGCCGGGCCGGTATCAGCAAGATTAGCGTGCAGACCGGCACTTCCCACGGCGGGGTGGTCTTGCCTGACGGGACAGTGGCGCAGGTAAAATTGGATTTTGACACCTTAAAGAACCTCTCTGAAATCGCCAAAAAGGAATACGGCCTGGCCGGCGCAGTGCAGCACGGCGCATCCACCTTGCCGGCCGAGGCATTCCATAAGTTTGCCGAGACAGAAACCGCGGAAGTGCATTTGGCCACTGAATTTCAGAATATGATTTATGAATCAAAGCATTTTCCCGTGCAATTGAGGGTCAAGATTTACGACTGGCTGAAAGTCAACGCGGCATCGGAGAGAAAAGAAAGCGAGACCGAAGAACAGTTTATTTACAAGACCCGCAAGAAAGCGCTGGGGCCCTTCAAGAAGGAAATTATGGGCCTGGCCCCGCAAGTGCGCGATGCCATTGCCGGGGAGATAGAAGAAAAGTTTGATTTTCTCTTTAAGCAGTTAAACGCCGTAAACAACAAGGAATTGATAGATAAATATGTAACTTTAAAGCGGGTGATTCTGCGCAAGCGCCAGGAGAAGGCAGCGGTGGTGCATGACGGCGAAGGAGCCGACTAAAAAAAGTCACCAAGTCACCATGTCACAAAGTCACAAGTAAAAGAATTTTCCTGGTGACGTGGTGACCTTGTGTCTTGGTGCTCCCCTATTATTAAAATGGAGGTAAAATGCGTTCGGATAAAATAAAAAAAGGGTTAGAGAGGGTTCCGCATCGCGCGCTGCTCTATGCTACCGGGCTTTCGCGAAAGGATTTAGAGCGGCCCTTTATCGGCGTGGCCAGCTCTTTTACGGATTTAATCCCCGGCCATACCGGGATGCGCGAGCTGGAACGCTTTATTGAGCGCGGGATTTGTTATGGCGGGGGCGTGCCTTTTTTCTTCGGCGTTCCGGGCATCTGCGACGGCCTGGCTATGGGCCATTTGGGGATGTGTTATCCCCTGGCCCTGCGCGAAATCGTGGCTGATACTATTGAAACCGTATGCAACGCCCACCAGTTAGACGGGATAGTCTGTTTAACTAATTGCGACAAGATTACCCCGGGTATGCTGATGGGCATAGCGCGCCTGAATATCCCGGCGATTATTATTACTGCCGGCCCGATGCTTTCCGGCCGCTGGCGCCAGAAAAAACTGGCCTTTGTGCACGATACCTATGAAGCCCTGGCGCGCGCCAAAAAAGGCGAGATTTCCGCGTCAGATTTAGCCTGCCTGGAGATGGAGGCTTGCCCGGGAGCGGGTTCTTGCCAGGGTTTATATACCGCCAATACCATGGCCTGCCTTACCGAAACTATGGGTATGTCTTTGCCAGGCTGCGCCACTGCCCTGGCGGTTTCTGCCAAGAAGCGCAGAATCGCCCAGGCCAGCGGAGAACGCATCGTGGAGTTAGTAAAGAAAAATATTACACCTTTAGATATCATCACTAAAAAATCTTTAGAGAACGCTATGGTGGTGGATATGGCTTTGGGCGGCTCCAGCAATACTGTTTTGCACCTAATGGCCATTGCCAATGAGGCAGGGTTAAAATTAGACCTGCGGCAGTTTGATGATATCGCCAAAAAAACGCCGCATATCACAAGCCTGGAGCCTGCCGGCGCGCATTTTATGGAGGATTTGGAATATGCCGGAGGAATCCCGGCGGTGTTAAAGCGCCTGAAAGCCAAATTAAATAATACTTTGACCTTAAGCGGAAAAAATATATTTACCATTGCCGCGGAAGCGGAAATTTCTGACGAAGAAGTGATTCAGCCGTTTAACCGCGCTTACCATAAGCAGGGTGGTATCGCGGTTTTATTCGGGAACCTGGCGCCTGACGGAGCAGTGGTCAAGCAGTCGGCAGTCAGCCCTAAAATGATGAAATTCAGCGGCCGGGCAAAAGTTTTTAACCGCGAAGAAGAGGCGATGCAGGCGATTTTAAACAATAAAATCAAAAAGGGAGATTGTATCGTAATCCGTTACGAAGGCCCTTCGGGCGGTCCGGGGATGCGCGAGATGCTCGCCCCCACCGCGGCGATTGTAGGCATGGGCCTGGCCGAATCTGTCGCCTTGATTACCGACGGCAGGTTTTCCGGCGGCACCAAGGGCCCTTGCATCGGGCATATCTCTCCCGAGGCAGCCAGCCGCGGCACGATTGCTATTCTTAAAGATGGTGATATAATTACGATAGATATACCGCAGAGGAAATTAGAGGTTAAGCTGAGCGGGGCGGAAATAGAAAAGAGATTTGAACATTGGAAGCCGATCGCGCCCAAGATTAAGGCCGGTTATCTGGCGCGGTATTCCAAGTTAGTCAGCTCGGCGGATAGAGGGGCAGTGTTGGCATGATAGGCGCGCAGATACTAATAGAATGTTTGAAGCGCGAAGGGGTAGAGGTGGTCTTTGGCTATCCCGGCGGACAGGTGCTGCCTATTTTTGATAAGCTCTATGACGCGGACTTGAAATTTATCCTTACCCGCCACGAGCAGGCGGCGGCGCATGCCGCGGATGGTTTCTCCCGCGCTACCGGGAAAGTGGGGGTCTGTATCGCTACTTCCGGCCCGGGCGCCACGAATTTGACTACCGGCATTGCCAATGCCTATATGGATTCCATAGCCATGGTCGCCATTACCGGCCAGGTAAAGACTTTTTTAATCGGCAATGACGCCTTTCAGGAAGCGGATGTTACCGGCATTACCCGGCCGATTACCAAGCATAATTATTTAGTCAAGGACGTCAAAGATTTG
>VGKK01000102.1 GCA_016867095.1 Candidatus Omnitrophota bacterium
AATTAAATTACACGTTCCCG
Source organism: Candidatus Omnitrophota bacterium (assembly GCA_016867095.1). Classification (GTDB taxonomy): domain Bacteria; phylum Omnitrophota; class Gorgyraeia; order Gygaellales; family Profunditerraquicolaceae; genus VGKK01. Next base: position 21 of record VGKK01000102.1, read on the forward strand.
GAGCCCAGGCTAATCCTGCGCCGCCGGTAGGCCCTGCCTTGGGCCAGCACGGCGTAAACATTATGCAGTTCTGTAAGCAGTTTAACGAGCAGACCAAGGGCAAGGACGGCTTAATCTTGCCGGTAGTAATCAGCGTGTACGAGGACAGGTCTTTTAGTTTTATTATTAAGACCCCGCCTTCTTCGGTGCTCTTGAAGCGCGCGGCTAATTTAGCCAAGGCCTCAGGGATTAGCGGTAAAGAAATTATCGGCAAGGTGACCGGGTCACAGGTGGAAGAAATCGCCAAAGTCAAAATGAAAGACTTGAATACGTCGCAGCTGGCGGAGGCGATTAAAATTATAGAAGGCACGGCCAGGAGTATGGGCATTGCCGTAGAAGGCTAAAAGATGAAGGCGCGCAGCAAAAGATACCAGGTATCTGAAAAAACATACGATAAGGCTAAGACCTATACTTTAAAAGAAGCCGTAGCCTCTTTAAAGAAGATGTCGCCGGCTAAATTTGACGGTTCCGTGGATTTGCATTTTTTCTTGAATATTGACCCTAAAAAGTCAGAGCAAATGGTGCGCGGCACAGTAGTGCTTCCTCACGGCAGCGGCAAGAAAGTGAGGGTCGCGGTTTTTTGCAAGGGAGAAAATGAGCGGGCGGCCAGAGACGCCCAGGCCGATTATGTCGGCAGCAGCGATTTAATTGATAAGGTTTCCGGCGGATTTATGGATTTTGATTGCGTGATTGCCACTCCGGATATGATGAAGGATTTAAGCAAGCTAGGCAAGGTCTTGGGCCCGCGCGGCCTGATGCCCAGCCCTAAAACCGGCACCGTCACCATGGATATCGCCAAGGCTATTGATGAAGTAAAAAAGGGCAAGGTAGAATTTCGCATGGATAAACAGAGCGGCATCCATCTTTCAGTAGGCAAGATTTCCTTTCCCGAAGAAAAAATTTATGAAAACGCCCTGAAGGTTATTGACGCCATAAATGAGGCCAGGCCCGCGTCAATTAAGGGCAGGTTCTTAAAGAGCCTGTTTATCTCCTCTACTATGAACCCGGGATTACGCTTAAACATTTAAGATGAAAAAATTAGGCTTATTATTTAAAGATACCTCCGAGCAGCAGATTAAAGACAGCTTAAAAGAGTCGGAGAGCGTTTTCATCATGAATTACTCCAAGGTATCCAGCCCGGATTTAAGCAACCTGCGCCAGTCTTTGAGAGGCATGCAGGCCAGGATTTTTATGGTCAAGAACAGCGTGGCCAGGCGCGCCCTCAAGGATTCGGGATTAGATACCCTGGTTAAAACTATAGAAGGCCCCTGCGGATTGGTATTTATTAAAACAGAGCCGGTGGATGTCTCGCGCGTATTATGCGAATTTGCCCGCAGCCACGAATTATTAAAGCTATGCGGCGGATCTTTACAAGATAGGATCCTGGACCAGAAGGATATTGAGGCGCTCTCCAAGCTGCCCACAAAAGAGGTATTAAGGGCGCAGCTGGTGGCAATCCTCAATTCGCCGCTGTCACGGATGACCATGGTATTAAAGAAGAATTTAAATTCGCTGGTTTATATCTTGGAAGAGAAGCAAAAAAAAGCAAGGTAGTAGTATGTTAAAACCGAGTATCAGAATATCAGATTAACAGAACGAGATTATCAGAGAACCAGATTATCAGAAAGAACGCGTAATTTCTCCGTTTCTGATATTCTAATAATCTGCTGCTCTCGCTCTGATATTCCGATAATCTGATATTCGCAATTAACAAAAATATAACACATATTGTACGAGGAGGGAGGCAAAATGAGCGAGAAATTACAAAAGATAAGCCAAGAACTGGACACCTTGACCGCCCTGGAATTATCAGAGCTGGTGAAGATGAAGAAAGAAGACTGGGGTGTTTCTGACGCCATGCCGATGATGGCGGCAGCGGTTTCTCAGGGCGCGGCCGGCGCACCAGCGGCTGCCGCGGAAGAAAAGGTCGCCTTTACCGTGGTTTTAGCCAGTGCCGGCGGAAATAAAATCGCGGTCATCAAGGAAGTCAGGACAATGACCAGTTTAGGCTTAAAGGAAGCTAAGGATTTGGTAGATGGCGCGCCCAAGCCGATAAAGGAAAGCGTACCCAAGGCTGAAGCCGAAGAGATGAAGAAGAAACTGGAAGCAGCCGGCGCCACGGTTGAATTAAAATAACACGGATGTACACGGATAAAACACGGATACACACGGATAAAAAGCATTGTCCGTGTAATGAGCAAAGCAAATGATGATTAAGCATAAAAATTTCGGCAAACTGAAAGAGGTTTACGAACTTCCCAATCTTCTGGACGTGCAGCTTGAGGCTTACCGGGAGTTTCTCCAGATGAATGTTTCCGTTCAAGAGAGGAAGCTCCGCGGGTTGCAGGAAGTATTTGAAGAGATATTCCCCATAGAGAACGCTAACCGCTCGGTAAAAATAGAGTTTGTCAGCTACTCTTTGGGCAAGCCCCGCTATGATATCGGTGAATCTAAGCGCCGGGCCTTGACCTTTGGGGCGCCGCTTAAAGTAAAATTCCGGCTGACTACGCCTCGCGAGACCAAAGAGCAGGATGCCTATTTTGGCGAGATTCCCCTGATGACCGAAACCGGCACATTTATCATTAATGGAGACGAGCGGGTAGTGGTCAGCCAGCTGCAGCGTTCACCCGGGGTTTCTTTTGAGGAAGAGGTCCATCCCACCGGCAAAAGGATATATTACGGCCGCATTATCCCTTATCGCGGCGCCTGGCTGGAGTTTAAATATGATTTATCCGAGACTATCCTGGCCTATGTGGACAGGCGCAGGAATTTTCCCGCCACGCAAATTTTGCGGATACTGGGATTTGGCACTGACCAGGATATTATCGCGGCGTTCGGCAAGGAATACCCCGAGATAACCAATACCTTAAAGAAAGATTATACCAAGAATAAGGAAGACGCTTATTTGGATTTTTACCGCAAGATGCGGCCGACTGAACCGGTAACCCGCGAGACCGCGGAAAACCTGTTTTACCGCTTATTCTTTGACCCGGCCAGGTATGACTTGGAAAGGGCGGGCAGGTTTATCCTGAACCGCAAATTAGTCATGGATGTTTCCCTGGAAAAAAGAATCCTTGATTCCGCCACCGTGGTTAAGGTAATTGAGTATTTGATTAAGCTCCAGGAAGGCATCGGTAAGATTGACGACATTGACCACTTGGGGAACCGCCGCATTAAGACCGTCGGCGAGTTAGTGCAGAACCAGGTCAGGATCGGCCTGGCCAGGGTTGAGCGCTCAATAAGGGAAAGGTTAAGCATCCTGGGCGATTTTGACAACCTCAATGTCCATTATTTGATAAATTCAAAGTTATTATCTAACCAGATTCGCGATTTCTTTGCCCGCAGCCAGCTGTCCCAGTTTATGGACCAGGTAAATCCATTGGCGGAAATGACCCATAAGCGCCGCTTGAGCGCTTTAGGGCCGGGCGGTTTATCCCGCGAACGCGCGGGATTTGAAGTCAGGGACATCCATCCTTCGCATTACGGCCGGATTTGCCCCATTGAAACCCCGGAAGGCCCAAATATCGGTTTAATTTCATCTTTAAGCTGTTATGCCCGGATAAACCCCCTGGGGCTGCTGGAGACGCCTTATCGTAAAGTAGAAGAAGGCCGGGTCACCCGCAAGATTGAATATTTGACCGCGGACATAGAAGAGGAAAAGGTGATTGCCCAGGCGAATATTCCCCTGGATACTGACGGCACATTTATGCAGCATGATATTTCCTGCCGCTATAAAGGCGATTTCCCCAAGGTCCCGCCCAAGCAGGTTGAATATATGGATGTTTCGCCCAAACAATTAGTTTCTGTAGCCGCTTCTTTAATTCCGTTCTTAGAGCATGATGACGCCAACCGCGCGCTAATGGGTTCAAATATGCAAAGGCAGGCAGTGCCTTTAATGATGACTGAGGCGCCTTTGGCAGGGACAGGTATGGAAGCCAAGGTGGCCAGGGATTCAGGTACCGTGATAGCGGCAGAGGCACCCGGCAGGGTCACTAACGTGGACGCCGCCTCTATTACTATAGGTAAGAAGATATACCATCTGAAAAAGTTTCTCCGCACCAACGCCGATACCTGTTTAAATCAAAGGCCGATAGTCAAATTGGGCGAGCGCGTGGAAAAAGGCCAGGTGATTGCCGATGGCGTAGCTACGAGAAACGGCGAATTGGCCCTGGGTAAGAATCTATTGTGCGCCTTTATGCCCTGGCGGGGATATAATTTTGAAGACGCCATCCTGAT
>VGKK01000103.1 GCA_016867095.1 Candidatus Omnitrophota bacterium
CTCCTAAAGCGCAAGCTATGGAGATGATATAGTCCGCTTCCGGAAGTAATTCCGGGTCAAGTGTAACCACCATGTCCGAGGTTCGAGTCCTCGCGGGGGAGCCAGTTAGACGTCTGACAGCGCAGTTCTTCGCTGTCAGTTTTACATAGCTCAAGTAGCCCTGTGTCGGGTTGTCTGCCATACAGGGCTATTTGTATTTTGGTGGGGCTTAGGGTAGCTTTTTGGAGGACTAGGCGCATCATGTCCTTCTGGCGGTAAGGCTTTATCTTATCAAAAAGGTCGGTAAAGCGGTTAAGAGCCAGCATCACCAGCTCTTTACTTATCGATTCCCGCTCGATTTCTTTGATCATTGTCTCAAGCGAGGCAATACCGGTTTCGATTTCTTTTCTGCGCTGGCCAAGCTCATTCAGTTTCTCATTTAGGAAGATACTGCTCTCATCCGTGGCCATGGCAGTCCATTTATTCATTATCCCATCGGCAAAGGCCTTGACTTCAGCAAGCTCTTTTTGAAGATGAGTTTTTCTGTGTTTAAGTTGCGGTAGTTCTTTCATTAGCTTGTCATTGGTATGGGCTATGAGTTTTTCCATAAGAGCGGAGTCCGATGACAGGTATTTAATGCGCTCGATAATAACGCGCTCTATTTCCTCGGCCGGGAGCTTAAACCGGCAGTCTTTATTTTTACACAGGTAATAGAAATATTTATTACCTCGTTTTCCGGTTCCGCAGGTCCCTTCCATCTGGCTGTTACATTTACCGCACCACAAAAGCCCACCATTGAGGATATAAGTATGCTTGATTATCTTTGTGCCGTTATGCTTGGTCTTGGTGTTTTGTTTAATGAGCTTCTGGACATTATAGAAGGTTTCCTCATCGATTAAGAGTTCCCAGACAGCCTTGACGGTCCTGTAGCGCTCTTTTTCCTGAAGCTTGGCCTGGTCCTGCAGTTTTTTCTTTTTGTTTATCTCTTTTAGGCCGATATAAGCGCAGTTGACCAACAGTTGTTTTATGGATGAGCGACCGAATTTCTCAGGAGTGCGGAATTTGCCTCTTCGCGAGGTATAACCTTTGGTGCGATAACCGTTATCGTTAATGGCCCGGGCTGTCTTCATAAGTGAGCCGCATTCGAGATATTTCTTAAAGGCGAATTGAACCAGTGCCTTTTCTTTCTCATTTACGACTGGATAACCTTTACGGTTAGGGTCAAGGTCAAATCCTAACAAATGCCCGCCATTCCACAGGCCGCGCTCTGCCCGGGCAAGCGTGGCTTCTTTGTTGCGTTCGGAGGTCTGTGTCCGCTCGAATTCAGCCAGAGCCATCATTATGGTTATGAATAACTTTCCTTGCGACGATGTGGTGTCATAATTCTGTTTCAAGCAGACGAATTCCACGTCATATTTATTGAGTATCTCGAAGAAATTCAAAAAATCTCTTACTGAGCGGCTGATGCGGTCAAGGGCAGTGCATATGACAGTGTTTACCTTGCCGGATTTTATGTCCTCAAGGAGTTGAGTGAATTCAATACTTCTGAATGAGTCCTTGCCGGAGATGCCTTTCAGGATATATCTTCCAGCTTCAATCCAGGGTTCTCCGCAGGCGGTCTTTTTATATTCGATATGGGCCTGGAGCCGTTGAAGCTGGTTGGTGAGCGAGCCCTCGGGGTTTCGGGCCTGTTTATCTGTGCTTACCCTTATCACGAATCCGCATCTTTTCATTACCTTGTCTTCCATAGCAACACAAACCTTATATTAATAAAGACAACAAGTCAAGCTGAATCAACCCTGTCTATGGGTCGTTCCGTAAGCGCCTTTGTCTCCTCAAGGAGGGCCTCGGCCTTCTTTTTCCTTTCAGGATGCTCCTTTAAAAGCCCACGGTCCTTCAAATATTCGTATAAGCCATCGGAGAGGATGTCAATAAATGCTTCTGTCCATTTGGCTTCGTCCTCAATCGGTATATAAGTTATATCGATTTTCTCCGCCATTTACTTGCCTCTACTATATGTATATTGGATTTTTCTAAGATTTGTCGCGACATTTTGCCAAAAAACCCAATATACATGCTCTGGGAGCTGGTCATTCTCAAGGTGCCCTTATTACGTGTATATCGGATTTTTTTGAAATTTGTCACAGTCAGTGTGACAGTTTGACAAAAAACCCGATATACATGCTCAGGGGGCCGATTACCTCACACTAGCTATATACGACAACTTTTGACAAACTGACGAAAATATTTCACTTTTTTTAAGATTTTTTCGTCAGTTTTCGAAAAAGCATCGTATATAGCTAGTAGGGGCATAGAAGCAGAGCCTCTATTAGCTATATACGCAGACTTTTACGAAGGTGCCGACTATTTTTCATTTTTTTAAATTTTTTCCGGCAGTTCTCGGATTCTTTGCGTATATAGCTAGTAGGGAAGCATAGCGAAAGGCAGGGCAAATGAAGGATAAATACTTTGAAGCAGGCAATATCTACCTTGCCACCTACCTTGTATCTCAAGGGTTTGTGATGCACGGGATTTCCGGTTCAGGCAGATGCAAGCGGGTTTTATTCGACAATACCGCTGAGGTAAAGTCAGCCTCAGACACATTTTTCAGGGATTCGGAAGTCCAGAAGCTTTTTAACTGTTATCGCAGGGTAAAGGATTATTTATTTCAGAATGGAGTGTGACTATGAGAGAGAAGAGAAGAATAGAGAAGGAAAATGTTGCCGCAGATATCCCCGCCCAAGTTAAGCCCATCATTGAAAAGGTAATTAATAGTTGCCAGGATGCCTATCGCCGCGCACATCCCACCCAAGGCGAAATCCTCACGCGAGACTGCGAAGAAGCTATAAAAGACTACTATCGTAACCAGCAGGGAAATTCTTTTCTGGTGCTTCCCGTTGATGATCACCTGGAAGTCTGCCAAACCACCAGCTCACGCTTCAGGAACTGGCTTGCTAAACGATACCGGCATAAATACAAAAGCCCGCCAGGCAACGAAGCATTAAAACAAGCGCGCATTCAGATAGAGGCGAAATGCGAGGATGCGCCTCAAATCGAGCTTTATAACCGTGTGGGCTGGTATCACGGTGTGATTTGTTACGATTTAACCACGCCTGACTGGAGAGGCGTCATGATTACCAAAGACGGATGGGAGATTGTTTCTCTTCCGCCGATATTCAGACGCTACAATCATCAAGCTGAGCAGGTCATTCCTGTCAAAGGCTATGACGCAAAAAAGATTTTGGGATTTTGTAATATCAGTGAAGCTGACCGCTGTTTATTTTTGACTGCTTTGGCGTCGTTTTTCATTCCGAACATACCTCATGTTATACCGGTGCAGGTCGGCGAACAAGGCACGGGCAAATCCAACAATTCCCGGCTGATTAAGAGCTTATGTGATCCTTCCAAGGTTATGCTTATCTCAAGTCCAAAGGATTTAGAGCAGGCGCAGATGATAGCGGATAAGCACTGGATAAACACCTTTGATAATCTTTCCAGGATTCCCGAGTGGTTCAGTGATTTTCTCTGTCGGGCCGTAACCGGTGAAGGCGACATGAAGCGCTTGCTTTATACCAATGACAAGGAATTCATAAGGACATATCGCAGGTGTTTTGTATTAAACGGTATAGGAAACTCTGTATGCAGGCCAGACCTTTTGGATAGAGCTATTATTATCGATATCCCGCCTTTAAAAGAGACTCGGCCGGAAAAGCAGATACTTGATGAATGGAAGGCATCGCTTCCCGGGATATTAGGTGGTTTCTTTACAGCTATATCAGGTGCCATGTCTATTATTAGCACAATAAAAGGCCATGAAAGATTCAGGATGGCTGATTTCGCCCAGTGGGGCGCGGCATTGGCCGAGGCCCTGGGATATTCCCGGGATGAATTCTTTAAGAAATATCAGGAGTCGGTTGCGTATAAATGGGAAGATACGGCTGAGGAAAATCCCATCATTCAGAAGCTGACCCATCTTGTGGAATCAAACAAAGGCAAATGGTGCGGCTCAGTCACGACATTACTTGAGTATATTAAGCCTGAAACCAGCAGCTTCGCTTCTAGGCGAGCAGGATATGGAAAGCGCATTATAGATAACCCCAAGGCTCTTGCGTCGGAGCTCATGAGAATAGCGCCGGTTATGCGTAGCATCGGGATTGATATTGCGCGGGGTAAAAAACGTGAAGCTGGAACTGGCAGAAAGCTCTTTATTCTACAAA
>VGKK01000104.1 GCA_016867095.1 Candidatus Omnitrophota bacterium
AGTTTTTTGCTCTCTAGATTTACTCCTCCGCCTTTAATCGCTAAATCGCAAAATTAATTCTTAATCTACTTCTTACACCGCAAAATCGCAAAAGTTTTTTGCTCTCTAGATTTACTCCTCCGCCTTTAATCGCTAAATCGCAAAATTAATTCTTAATCTACTTCTTACACCGCAAAATCGCAAAAGTTTTTTGCTCTCTAGATTTACTCCTCCGCCTTTGGTTCTTCTTTGAGCATTTCCTGGACAAAGTGGGTGGATATTTCGCCCTTTAAGAAAGAAGAATTTTCTAATAGCTGCAGGTGAAAAGGTATGGTGGTTTTAACGGGGGCGATATGAAATTCGCTTAATGCCCGGTGCATAATCCTGACGGCCTCCTGGCGGTTGCGGCCGTAAGTGATTAACTTGGCCACCAGGGAATCATAATGGGGCGAGATTTCGTATCCGGTATAGACATGCGTATCCAGGCGCACGCCCGGCCCGCCGGGCAGGTTGAGGCTTTCAATTTTTCCCGGGCAGGGCATAAAATTATTTTCAAAATCTTCGGCGTTGATGCGGCATTCTATGGCCGAGCCCCTTATCTGTATGCTATCCTGCTGGAGGTTCAATTTTTCTCCGGCGGCAATGCGGATTTGCGCTTTAATCAAATCTATGCCGGTTACTAATTCGGTTACCGGGTGCTCAACCTGAATGCGGGTATTCATCTCCATAAAGTAAAAGTTATTGCGCTGGTCAAGCAGGAATTCAATTGTCCCGGCGCTGGCATAATTTACCTGTTTTGCGCCTTTTACCGCCAGCTCTCCCAGGCGCTTGCGCATTTTGCTGTCCACTACCGGAGAGGGCGACTCCTCCAGCAGTTTTTGATGCCTTCTTTGGATGGTGCAGTCTCTCTCTCCTAAATAAAGGATGTGGCCGTATTTATCCGCCAGGATTTGTATCTCAATATGGCGGGGTTTTTCAATATATCTTTCAATATAGACGCTGGAGTTTCCGAAGCTGGCCTCTGCCTCTGCCTGGGCAGTCATTAAACTGGCAATCAGGCGGATATCGTTATGGCAGATGCGCATCCCTTTTCCGCCGCCGCCCGCGGCCGCTTTGATGATTACCGGATAGCCTATTTTTCTGGCGGTTTTAATCGCCTCTTCCTTATTTTTGATGATGGCGGCTGAGCCCGGCACAATAGGCAGGCCCGCTTTTTGCATGGTAAAGCGCGCGGCCATCTTATCGCCCATCATTTTCATATTTTCCGGGGTCGGCCCGATAAAGGTGATTTTGCAGGATTCGCAGATTTCCGCGAAGTGCGAATTTTCCGCCAGGAACCCGTATCCGGGGTGTATTGCTTCTACGTCGGTGATTTCCGCGGCGCTGATAATAGCGGGGATATTGAGGTAGCTGTTGGCGGGGCTGGCCTGGCCGATACAGATAGCTTCATCCGCGAAACGCACATGCAGAGAATCCCGGTCTGCCTGGGAATATACCGCCACGGTGCGGATGCCCATTTCTTTGCAGGCGCGGATAACTCTTAAGGCTATTTCGCCACGGTTGGCTATTAGTATTTTGGAGAACATTTTTAGAGGGGCTCGATAAGGAACATGGGTTGCCCAAATTCTACGGGTTCGGCATTATCAACGAGGATTTCTAAAATTTTACCCTTTATTTCCGACTTAATTTCATTCATTAATTTCATGGCTTCAATGACGCAGATGATCTGGCCCGGCTCAATTTCCTGGCCGACTTCCACAAAAGGCGGGGCCTCCGGAGCCGGCGCGCGGTAGAACGCCCCTACCATCGGCGCCTTTATCTCCACGGTTTTTTCCGCGGCACTATAGGTATCCTCCGCGGATTCTTTTGCCTGGTGCTGGGGCATTTTTTCTCTTTCAATTACCACCGGCCCGCTGAACGCTTCCTGGCCGGCGCCGGTCTTTTTTAAACGGATGCGCATGCCGTCCTTTTCTATTTCTAATTCCATCAGGCCGTTGTCATTCATCAGGTTAATCATTTCTTTAATTTCTTTTAAGTTCATTTCTGTCCTCTTTGAGTTTACCCGACCCTCTCTATGTATTCGCCGGTGCGGGTATCTACCTTGATGATATCCTGTGGATTGATAAATAGCGGCACCTGGATGGTCGCGCCCGTCTCTATTTGCGCCGGTTTATTGCCGCCTTTGGCGGTGTCTCCTTTTATCCCCGGCTCGGTATGCGTAATTTTAAATTCAATGAAGTTGGGCAGGTCAATATTCAGGATTTCATTTTTATAAAAATGGGCGAGGACTTCTATGTTGTCTTTTAAGAATTTTTTTTGGTTTTCAATGCGCTCGTCCGGGATAGCTACTTCCTCATAGTTGTCCTGGTCCATAAAGTGATACATCCCCCCGGAGGAGTAAAGATATTGGAGTTTTCTTTCGTCAACAAAGGCCGCCTCTATTTTCTCGTCGCCCCTGAAGGTCTTTTCCTGGATAGCGCCGTTTTTTAAGTTTTTTATCTTTGCCCGGACAAAGGCGGCGCCCTTACCCGGCTTGACATGATGGGTGTCTATAACCAGCTGCACCTGGCCGTCAACTAAAATGGTTAATCCTACCTTAACATCGTTTATGGAGAGCGCCACTTAATACCTCGCAGTCTTTACGCGTTACTAATACCATGTCTTCCAGCCTGATTCCAAACTTGCCGGGTAAATAAATTGCCGGCTCAACCGTAAATACCATTCCCGCCTTCAGCGGATTATTCTGCCGGCTGGATATCCGCGGCCTCTCGTGGACCTCTAAGCCTATGCCGTGGCCCAGGCTATGACTAAAAAACCCGCCGTAGCCTTTTTTAGCAATATACTGGCGGGCAGCCGCATCAATTTTATTGGCCCAAATCCCTGGCCTGATTACTTTTACTGCTGATTCTTGCGCCCGGGAAACGATATTAAAAATTCTTCGCGCAAGAACACTTATTTTACCCAAAAAGAAAACCCTTGTCAAGTCGGATTTGTACCCCAGATAGTCGCTGCCGATGTCTACCAGCACTAGCTCGTTATTTTTAATTTTTCTCTGGCCGGTGCGGTGATGCGGGAAGCTGGAGTTGGGGCCGGAGGCGACAATTATTTCAAAGGCAGAGCTGTTCGCGCCATTATAGCGGATAAAGCGCTCTAATTCCGCGGCTATCTCTATCTCTTTTTTGCCCGGCGCGATACGGCCGCGGATAAATTCCAGGGCCTTTATCGTAATCCGGGTCGCCTTTCTGATTTTTTCCAGCTCTTCCCTGTCTTTTATCTGCCTGAAATCTTCTATCAGGCCGCGGGTGGGGACCAAGGTTGTGGCGTTATCCAGGTTTTCGCTTATTTTTTTGTATTGGCCAAAGGTAAGGCTGTCTTCTTCAAATCCCGCGCGCCTGGCCTTGAGATTCTTGCAGGCGGCAGCGATTATTTTAAAGGCAGGGCCGCTGGTTTTTTTTAAAAGAATACCCGTATTTTTCAGGCCCGATTTAGCTGCCGCGGTATACCTGGCGTCGGTAAAGCAGATATTTTGTTTTTTAGAGATTAAAAGATAGGCGTCGCGGCTGATAAACTCGGTAAGATAACTGATATTGGCCGGTTCGGTTACAATCAGGCAGTCAAGGTTTTTCCTCTTAAGTTTGATAAGAACATTTTCTAGGCGTGAATTCACCCCGCTTTTCCTTGTATAATATGTGTTATATCTCTCGTTAATTGCGAACATCAGATTATCGGAATATCAGAGCGAGAGCATCAGATTATTAGAATACCAGAATACGCCGCGCCTTAAATCAAGTCTGCCAGGGCCTCCAGGCCCAGGGTGTAGCTTTTTGGCCCGAAGCCCAGGATTGTCCCTTTTGCCACCGGGCTGATGAGCGATTTTTGCCGGAATTCCTCGCGGGAATAAATATTAGAGAGGTGCACCTCCACGGTCAAAATACCGGAGGCCAAAATCGCGTCTCTAATGGCGACGCTGGTATGGGTGTAGGCTGCCGGGTTTATCAGCAGGCCGTCAAATTTTCCCCTTGCCTTCTGAATCAGCCCGACGATTTCGCCTTCAACATTAGACTGCTTTATGGCCAGGGTTAAATTTCTTTTTTTCGCTGTTTTTTTGAGCGCGTTATTTATTTCTTTAAGGGTTACCCTGCCGTAAATCTGCGGTTCTCTTTGGCCCAGCA
>VGKK01000105.1 GCA_016867095.1 Candidatus Omnitrophota bacterium
CAGAAATTAATGAAATCATATCGCAGAAAATCTGCGATAATGTCACAAATAGGTATTTAGGAGTTGTGTTGAGGGCTTCTCTCGGTTAAAATGGCCACAGAGAGGAGAAAGCTATGGGAGATGAACAAACGGTTGTAGCGGCAGAGGCGGCAAAAGAACGAAAGAGATGGAAAAAGTTGACGGCACAAGAAAAGTGGCAGATATTCCTGGAGACGACAATTAAAGACGCGCCTGTGGGGGAAATACTGCGTCGGTATGGGCTGTATTCGTCTGAATTAACCAAGATACGCCGACAGGCGGAAGATGGGGCATTAAAAGAGCTGGGGAAGAACCGGCATGCTAAGAAACCGGAAAGCGTCCCTTATGCTGATCACGAGAAGTTAAAAGCGGAATTAGCGGCAAAGGAAAAAGCCCTGGCACAGATGAGCGAAGAATACCTGCTTTTAAAAAAAAGTCTGGATTAGGATTAAGCGAAGAGCTGAAGTATAAAAAGATTGAGTCTTCAGCTTGTAAGGAAATAACCGAGGCTATACAAGGATTAAAGATGACGAATATAAGCAGCGCCTGCGAAATATTCGGATTAAACCGCAGGCGGTATTATCGCTGGCTTGGCTGGAAGCCGTTTTTGCCGAAGCTGGCCTGGAATAGAATTACCCCGCTGGAAGAGGAGGCGATAATTGAAGCAGGCAGAGACGAGAGGCTTTGTGACTTACGCGCCGCCGGCCTTATGGTTTATGGTCACGATACTGGTAAATTCCTTTGTAGCGTCTCTACTGTGCAGAGGGTGCTGATAAGAAACAAGCTACAGGCTCCGTATGTGGTACCGACGAGGAAACGCCCCGTAAAACCCGACGTCCGCTCACTGATGAGCGAGCCCAAGAAGATATTTAGTTACGACGCCACAGATTTTTACCTAACCAGTCGCTTAAGGGTCGTGGTGATTCCGATATTGGATTTGGGCTCAAGGAAATTCATCCATTTTGGCGTAAGGATTGTTTCCTTCACGCAAAAGGATGTGATGGATATCTGGGATGAGGCGTTACAGCGAGAGGAGATAGATACTACGCAATTAACCGCTCTAAGCGATCGCGGCTCCCAGATGAAAGGCTCGCGCACCAAGGCACACTTAATCGGCAAATGGGATGTCCGGCTTGAATTTGCCAGGCCCTATACGCCGGATGATAATGCCTGGATAGAGACATTCATCAAATATATGAAATACCATCCTGCCTGTCCAGATAGCTTTGCGACGGTAGAAGATGTTGTTGTTTGGGTATCTAAATTCCAAAGACTCTACAATGACCATCCACATTCGGCATTAGGGTATGTGCGGCCGAATGATGAGCATGCAGGTTTAGGCAATGCGATTAGGTCTCAACGCAAAGAAAATCTGCTGGCAGCACGCAAGGCGCGGCTTGCGCATTACCGTGCGCAAAAAACAGGGGTATCAGAATATGGAGTGAACGAAGATCGTGGCTCTACGGGCATCGTAGGCGAGGATTCTGAAATGGCAGAAACGCAAAACAGGCAAGAGACAAAAAACAGGGATTTAGAGGTCCTAAAAGGGGAGGTTCTTGAAACAACTCCTCAAGACTTTTGTGTCAAAATCGCTGATTGACTCCGCTATGTTTAAACTTTCTAAAAAGATACAGTCCCTGCCTCCTTATTTATTCCTGGAGATAGATAAGGCAAAAAGAAAAGCCCGCGCCGCAGGCAGGGATATTATTGATTTAGGGGTCGGCGACCCGGACCAGCCCACGCCGGCGCATATCATTGAAAAGCTCTATAGCGCGGCTAAAGACCCGGCTACGCACCGCTATGCCCTGGACCAGGGTATGCCGGTATTGCGCCAGGCCATTGCCGATTGGTATAAAAATCGCTTTAATGTAGAGCTTAACCCGGAAACGGAGATTCTGCCCCTTATCGGCTCAAAAGAAGGGCTGGCGCATTTTCCTTTGGCATTTTTAAATCCCGGAGATTATTCATTAGTGCCGGATCCCTGTTATCCGCCTTATAAAGGCGGGAGTATACTGGCCGGAGGCAGGCCGTATCTTATGCCGCTGGTGGAAGCCAACGACTTTTTGCCTGACCTGAAAAAAATCCCTTTGAATATCCGCCGCAAGGCAAAATTGATTTATCTCAATTACCCGAATAACCCTACCGCGGCTGTCGCCCAAGGAAGCTTCTATGAGGCGGCGCTGGAATTCGCGCGCAAAAATAAAATTATCGTTATTTCCGACCTGGCTTATTCTGAAATAGCTTACGACGGATACCGGCCGCGCAGTTTCCTGGAAATAGAAGGCGCCAAAGGCGCGGCTATTGAATTTCATTCTTTATCCAAAACCTATAATATGACCGGATGGCGCATTGGCTGGGCCTGCGGCAACGCCGCGTTAATTGCGGCCTTAGCGAAAACTAAATCCAATATTGATTCGGGGATATTTTCCGCGATTCAATTGGCCGGCATCGCCGCCCTGGGAGGCCCGCAACAGCATACCAAAGAGATGTGCCGCCTTTACCAGGAAAGGCGCGATGTTTTATGCGGCGGCCTAAACGCCCTGGGTTGGCAGGTGATGCCGCCGAAAGCTACTTTTTATCTCTGGCTGAAAATCCCCGCAAAATCTAATTCCGTAAAGTTTTCCCAGTTATTATTAGAAAGGGCGGATATAGTGGTAACCCCGGGAGTAGGTTTTGGTAAATACGGAGAAGGTTATATCCGGATGGCCTTGACCGTGGATAAAGAACGCATTAAAGAAGCAGTTGAGCGTTTAAGGAAAGCCGTCTAATGCCGGTTTGTTACCTGGGTATTGGCTCAAACTTGGGCCAGAGAAGAAAAAATATAAAATTAGCCCTACAGGAAATCAGCCGCTTGGAAGAAACCAGGATTATTAAGCTATCCAAACTTATTAAGACCAAAGCCATTGGCGGGCCCGCGGGCCAGGATAAATTTTTGAATGCCGCTTTAAAAATTAAGACCAACCTTGCGCCTTTTGTCCTTCTTAAAAAACTTAAAGCTATTGAAATAAAACTTGGGCGGCCCCAAAGGCATATCCGTTATGGGCCAAGGAGCATTGATTTGGATATTTTGTTTTACGGGGATATGGTTATTAAGAGAAAAGATTTAGAGATTCCCCATCCCCGCGTTTTCGCGCGCGCGTTCGTGATCAAGCCGCTGCTGGAAGTAATATAAGTGAGGCCATAACTTATGGAGCGTCCACTTGCTGGTAGGCAGGGTAGCGAACATAAGTTATTTGGCCGAACTTATCCAGCACTAATTTTCTACAACGCTTAAAGTTAGCCGTATGGGTTGCGTTGGCATCAGCCCTTATGAGATAGAGATAAGGCTTTATAAAAATTAGTGCTGGGTTATCTGTTCATTTAATGTGAGGATTATCCGCGGTATCAAAGTAATGCAGGAGCTTGCTAAAGGAATACGGCGCAAAGGCCGCAGTATCGGGTTTGTGCCTACGATGGGCGCGCTGCACCAGGGGCACCTTAGCCTTATCCGCAAGGCGCGCCGGGAGAACGATTTTGTCGTGGCCAGTATTTTCGTAAATCCCGCCCAATTTGGGCCCGGGGAAGATTTTAAGAGATACCCCCGCGTTCTGCGGCATGACGCGTATCTGTGTAAAGGCGCGGGCGCGGACGTTATATTTTATCCTGCCGCAAAAGATATTTACCCGGATAATTACCAGACTTATGTTTTAGTGGAAGATTTAAGCGGGGTTTTGTGCGGCAAATTCCGTCCCGGGCATTTTCGGGGCGTGGCCACTGTGGTCGCCAAGCTCTTTAATATAGTGCAGCCGGATACCGCCTATTTCGGCCAGAAGGACGCGCAGCAGGCAATCATTATCCGGAAAATGGCGCAAGATCTGCATATTCCTCTTCGGATAAAAGTTATGCCGACGGCCAGGGAGAAAGACGGCCTGGCAATGAGCTCGCGCAATGCCTATTTAGACAAAAGCCAGAGGCGCGATGCCGCGGTTTTATATCGCGCCTTAAAATTATCCAGGGATTTAATCAGGCAGGGGAAAAGAAATTCAAAGGAGATTATCCGAAGGATGCGGCAGCTTATCAGTCAGAAAAAAAACTGCCGGGTACAATACATTTCCATTGTAGATTTAGAGAATTTAAAGCCGGTAGCTGAAATA
>VGKK01000106.1 GCA_016867095.1 Candidatus Omnitrophota bacterium
TATATAGGAAGTAGCGAGAGCGAGGCTTTCCGCTCGAGCGCAGCCCTTCGGCTTCACTCAGGGCTGCGTCCTGAGCTTGTCGAAGGACGCAGATTTTCCGCGCCGGGGAAAATCAAGCGGTGACGCGAGAAATATGCCTCACCAGGACCCGCGAAACTGAGAGATTCGCATGGTAAACAAGCAGCGCTTGATAAAACTGACGCGGGATTTAATCCGCATAGATTCGCAGAATCCGCCGGGAGATGAGGCGCGGATTGCTGAATTTGTGCAAAGGTACCTGGTTAAATTAGGCCTGGCAGTAAAGATTTATGAATTTAAGAAAAGACGGCCTAATGTTGTGGCGATACTGGCGGCCAGGAATAAAAAACACTCGCTGCTTTTGACCCCGCATTTGGATACCGTGCCTGCGGGAAAGAATTGGCGCTTTAATCCTTTTCAGGGCGCTGTATCTGGCGGCAAAATTTACGGCTTAGGGGCTACTGACTGCAAAGGTAACTTGGCCTGCGGCATAGAAGCCATAAATAGTTTAATTGAAGAAAAGGCAGTTTTAGATTATAATCTTATCTTTGCCGCTACCAGCGATGAAGAAAGCGGTTCGGCGTTTGGCATAATCCCCTTGTTGGATAAAGGCGCATTAAAACCTCAGGCAGCAGTGGTTTTAGATTCTGATGATTTCGCGATTATTGTCACTCAGAAAGGGCTCATTCATCTTAAGGTTAAGATATCCGGCCAAAGGGCGCACGGCGCTTATCCCTGGCGGGGCGTAAATGCCATAGATATCGCGATAAAAATTCTCCAGGAATTAAAAGCCAGAAAATTTACTTACAAAAAGAATAAATACCTGAGGGGCCCGACGCTGAATATCGGCACCATCAAGGGCGGCGATAAGGTGAATATTGTGGCGGATTGGTGTGAATTTGAACTGGACTTACGCTTTCTGCCGGGGGCCGCGGCAGGAGAAATTTTAAAAGCGTTAAAAAATATTATCCGCAAATACGCCCGTAAATTTGAGATAGAGATAGAAGGGGTGCAGAAGCCCTATGAAATAGGCGCCGGCCATGCCTTAGTCAGGCATTTGGTTCGGGCAATTAAGGCCGTGGGGAAAACCCCCATGATAAAAGGCTCGGAAGGCGCCACCACCATCACCTTTTTTCAAAATAAAAATATACCGGCAGTGGCAACGGGTTTTGGCAGCCAGGGTTGCGCCCATATTGCCGATGAGTATGTGGAAATAGATAATCTGCACAAAGGCGCCCAGGCATTAGAAGTTTTTTTAAAAACTTATCACTTTAGTTAAGTAATTAGCGATGGAGAGCATAAAGATTTCTAAAAGGCCGAGGCTTAATGCCCCTTATTTAATCGTAGCCTGGCCGGGGATGGGCGAGGTCGCCTTTAAGGCGGCCGCGTACCTGGTGGAGAAATTGCAGGCTGAAGAATTCGCCGCTATCCTGCCGGAAGATTTTTTTTATCTTACCGCAAGCACAGTACAGAAGGGCATATTAAGCCTGCCGGAGCTTCCTTCCAGTAAGTTTTATTACTGGAAAAATAAAGCCGGAAAAAACGACTTGATTATCTTTATCAGCAGCGCCCAGCCGGATTTAGCCAAGGCAGACGCTTATTGCAAAAGAATCATTTATCTGGCTAAAATGTTCAATGTAAATAGGATTATCGGCTTCGCGGCTATGCCGCAGCCCATTGACCATACGCAGCCTTCCGTTGTCTGGTTCGCGGCTACCTCCCCGGAAATCAGCGCCGAATTAAAGAAATATGATTTTAAGCTGATAACCGAAGGCCAGATTAGCGGGATGAACGGTTTATTTTTAGGCCTGGCCAAAAAAGAAAATTTTTCCGGCTTCTGTCTTTTGGGGGAAATACCGCTTTATACCATTCAGATAGAGAATCCCAAGGCCGCTTACGCGGTGTTAGAGGCGTTTAAGAAGATTTTAAATATACAGCTGGATTTGACGGGCCTGTCCGAACAGCTGCGCGTGATGGAAGAAGAGATAAACCGCCTCCTGGATTATCTTAAGCTCGGGCCGCAGGGGCCTTCTCCCATCGGCGAAGAAGAGATAGAGAGGATCAAAAAATCCTTAAGCCAGTTGACCAGGCTGCCTGTTTCGGTCAAGGAAAAAATAGAAAAACTCTTTGAACAGGCCAGGCGCGATATCTCAAAAGCCAATGAGCTAAAGGCAGAGTTAGACAGGTGGAATGCCTACAAGGAATACGAAGACAGGTTCCTGGATTTATTTAAAAAATCAAAAGACAAAAGCCATTAATGGATGACCATAAAGTAAAAGCAATTATCTTTGATTTAGGCAATGTCCTGGTTGATTTTGACCACCGGATAGCCGCCGGCAGAATTGCCAATTTTTGCGACAGGAATTCCGAGGAGATATTCAGCCTGTTTTTTGATTCAGAGCTGACCGGGCTCTTTGAAGAGGGCAAGCTCAGCCCCCAAGATTTTTTCTCCGAGGTAAAAAAGATATTAAACTTGAGGCTGGATTATGCCGCGTTTACGCCCATTTGGAATGAAATATTCTTTTTGAGCCGGAAAAACCGCGGCGTTTATAACCTGGCTTTGGGCCTTAAGGAAAATTATCAGGTCGCGCTCCTGTCAAATATTAATATCCTGCATTTTGATTATTTAAAAAAGAATTTTCCTGTCTTTGACGCCTTCCACCATATCATTACCTCTTACGAGGTGGGCTTAAGAAAACCTCACCCCGCGATTTATCAGCAGGCCCTGCAAACCTTAAATCTTGCGGCAGGAGAGGTTTTTTATACCGACGACAGGGATGACCTCATAGAGAAAGCCGGCGATTTAGGGATAAAGAGCTTTCACTTTGAAAGCGTAGATAAATTAAAAGCAGATTTATCGCGCGCCGGTATCCAATAGGATTAAAAAATGCCTGAAAAAAAGATACTGCTTGGCCATGGCAGCGGCGGCAGGCTGATGCATAGCCTCATTAGAAAATTGCTGCTTACGAAGTTTGATAATCCGGTATTAAGAGAGCTTTCGGATAGCGCCCGCCTCAGCTACAAGGAGAAACTTGCCTTTACCACGGATTCCTTTGTGGTCAGCCCCTTAAAGTTTCCCGGCGGAGATATCGGTAAATTAGCGGTCTGCGGCACAGTGAATGATTTGGTGATGGCGGGGGCTGTGCCGGAATTTCTCTCCTTGGCGCTGATTATTGAAGAGGGGCTGGATTACCGGACATTAGAAGAAATCGCTGATTCTATTGCCGCTACTGCCAGAAAAGCCGGCGTATTGATTGTTGCCGGAGATATCAAGGTAGTGGAGAAGCTCGCCTGCGATAAAATATTCATCAATACCTCCGGCGTAGGCAGGGTTTTAAAGAACAGGAATTTATCCAGAAAAAATATCCGTCCGGGCGATAAGGTAATCATTACCGGCAATATCGGCCGGCACGGGATGGCGGTGCTGGCGAAAAGAAAAGAATTGGATTTAGGGTTTGGTATCCAGAGCGACTGCGCGGCGCTAAATGGGTTGATTTTGCCGATACTGGAAAAAACCTCCGCCATAAAATTTATGCGCGACCCTACCCGCGGCGGAGTAGCCACGACGTTAAATGAGGTTGCTGAGGGTTTAAGCGCTGGGGTGGCGCTGGATGAGAAAAATATACCGCTGTCCGGCAAAGTCAGGGCAGCCGCGGAATTACTGGGCATAGACCCTTTGTATATAGCTTGCGAGGGGGCGGCGATAATGATAGTGGAAAAAAATAGCGCCAAGAAAATCTTGAAGTTATTACAGCAACACCCCTTGGGATGCCACGCGCGCGTTGCCGGCGAGGTGGTAAAAGAGCCTAAGGGCAAAGTGGTATTAAATACTGTTGTCGGCACGCAGCGTATCGTGGATATGCTGACCAGCGAGCCTCTGCCGAGAATATGCTGATGGAATTTTTTGGGGTCCTGCCTTTATGAAAACTAATAGATACCAGAGAAGGTTTTATCGGGATTGGGTCAGGTGCAAGGACTTACGCCTGACGCGCATTATTGATAAAGAAACAGATTTGCAGATCCTGACCAATAAGCCGTTAGATAAGAATTTTGTAAAAGAAAGGATTCAGCAATACCGCTGGGATATTGAAAGCTAC
>VGKK01000107.1 GCA_016867095.1 Candidatus Omnitrophota bacterium
CGGCGCCGTTCATTATAAATTAGACGCGCATAAAAAATCCATCTTTAATATCATCAAGATGGTCCCGCGTTTAGCCGAGATTATTAAAAAAGAGAAGATAGATATTGTCCACGCGCGCTCGCGGGTCCCGGCCTGGATTGCCTATTTTGCCTGCCGCAAAACCAATACCGTATTTATTACGACCTGCCACGGATATTATAAAAAGCACCCCTTTAGCTACATTATGGGGTGGGCAAAGAGGGTGATAGTCCCGAGCAATGTTATCGGCCGGCATATGGTTGATGATTTTGGCACGCCCCATGAAAATATCCGTTTAATTCCCCGCAGCGTGGATTTGGAGAAATTCACTTATACCAGCCCGGATAAAAAGCGGCGCAAGGAATTTAATGTCGGTATCGTCGGCAGGCTTACCCCGATAAAAGGCCACCTGGATTTTATCAAGGCCATGGCTAAGGTATCCAGGCTCGTGCCGGACCTTAAAATCTGGATTGTCGGAGACGCCCCTGCCTCCCGGCAGGCCTACAAGGAGCAGGTGCAGGTTTTAGTGAGGAGGCTGGGCCTGGGTTATGCCACGCAGTTTTTAGGCAACCAGAGAGAGATACCGGCAGTCCTGTCGCATTTAGACCTTTTAGTGCTGGCTACCACCACCCATGAGGCCTTTGGCCGGGTGATTGTGGAAGCGCAGGCCAGCGGCGTGCCGGTGGTGGCTACCCGCGTCGGCGGCGTGGTGGATATTATTGAAGATGAAAAGAACGGGCTGTTAGTGCCGCCTGCTGACCCTAACAGCATGGCCGAGGCCATTATGCGGGTCTTTAAAGACAGGGAACTTGCCCGTAATTTAGCAGAGGACGCTTACCAGAAGGTCAAGGAAAAATACAATGTAGAGCTGATGGTAAAAAATACGCTGGATGTTTATGAGGAGGCGCTGAATAATTTTAAGCTGTTGATTATTAAATTCAGCTCCCTTGGCGATATCATCCTTTCCGCGCCGGCGCTCAGGGCGATCAGGGAAAAGTTCGGGGAGAAATATAAAATCAGTTTTCTGGTGGGCGAAGGGTCAAAAGAGGCGCTCCTTTTGTGTCCTTATATAGATGAACTCCTGGTCTGCGATTTTAAAAATAAAGATAAAGGCCTGAAAGGCTTTTTGAAGTTGGCCCGGGCCCTCAGGAAGAAAAACTTTGATCTGGTGGTTGATTTACAGAATAACCGCCGCAGCCATCTCCTGTCTTTTTTGAGCTTAAGCTTGAACCGCTATGGATACGATAGAAAATTCGGGTTCCTGTTGAATCATCGCGCGAAAGACGATTCGGCGCCGCTGGATCCGCTAACGCACCAGTTCAGGATTTTGGCAATGCTGGGTATCGGCCTGCAGAATCCGGAGTTAGAGCTTTGGCCAAGCGCCGAAGACCGGGATTACGTAGATGCCTTCCTCAATTCCCAATGGCTCAGCCCGCAGCAGAAAATTATCGGCATAAATATTAGCGCGAGCATAAGGTGGAAGACAAAAAATTGGCCCCTGCACCATATCGCCAAACTTTGCGAAGAGTTAAGCCGCCGGGATATGCGCGTAGCCGTCACCGGCACGGGAAAAGATTTAAAGACGGCAGAGGAATTATTGAATTTAGTTAAAGAGGCAAAGATTATCAATGCCTGCGATAAGACCACAGTGAACCAGCTGGCCTGTTTAATTAAAAGATGCGCCCTTTATATTTCGCCGGACTCCGCGTCTTTGCATATTGCCGCCAGCCAAAAAATACCTTTTATCGCGCTCTTCGGGCCCACTGACCCGCGTCGGCACCTTGCGCCGGCCAAGGGTTGTGTATTGATGAAAAAGGATTTGCCCTGCAGCCCCTGTTATAAATCAAAATGTAAGACCAAAGAATGCATGGAATTGATAAAGCCGCAGGAAGTATTAGAAACCATTGAGAGATTGCTAAAAGTTGTGTAATGTGTAAAGTGTAATGTGTAACGCTGGTGTAATGATTCATTGTGTAATGCATTTCCATTACACAATCTTTTGCGTTACACCCACATTACACGTTACACATTTAACATTACACAAAATAATTGACATAAGACAATGAATATCCTCTATATAGCCAATCACCTGAATATCGGCGGTATCTCAAGCTATGTATTAACCCTGGCTACCGGGCTAAAAAGAAGGGGCCATAATATATATATCGCCTCCAGCGGTGGAGCGCTCCTTTCCAGATTTACACAGGAAGGCATCCATTATATCTCCATCCCCATCAAGACTAAAAGGGAACTCAGCCCTAAAATTTTGTTCAGCATGTTCAAATTAAAAAATATCGTTAAGGCCAGGCATATTGAGATTATCCATACGCACAGCCGCACGACCCAGGTTTTAGGATGCCTGTTGAGCAAAAATACAGGCGTTACCCATATTTCTACCTGCCATGGTTTTTTTAAAAAGAGGATTTTGCGCCGGATCTTTCCCTCTTGGGGAAAGAAGAATATTGCCATCAGTGAACCGGTCAAAGAACACCTCGTCAAAGACCTCGAGGTTAAAAAGGAAGATATCCGGGTGATACACAACGGCATTGATATAATGAAATTTATCCGCCCGACGGACGACGCCCGACGAACGGCGAAACAGCGGCTTGGCTTAGGCAGTGGCCCGGTAGTCGGCATTGTGGCCAGGCTTTCCGATGTCAAGGGCCATAGATATCTTATTGAGGCGATGCCGGAAGTTTTGGCGCGGTTTCCTCAGGCGCAATTGCTTATCGTGGGCGAAGGCAGGGAGAAGCAGGGGTTAATAAAACTTGTGCGGCGCCTGAATATGGCAGAGAAGGTATTTTTTATTCCGGCGGTCCCGGATACACAGGAGGTATTGGCGGCGATGGATGTTTTTGTCCTGCCTTCCTTAAAAGAAGGCCTGGGCCTGGCGCTTATTGAGGCCATGGCTTGCGGCCTGGCGGTTGTCGGTTCAGATATAGGCGGGATAAAAAACCTGATTCAACACGGCAAAAACGGCTTGTTGGCCGCGCCGGCAGATAGCGTTTCTTTGGCCAGGGGCATATCGGAATTATTGGGCGAGGCGAAAAAAAGGGCTGGCCTGGGCGATAACGCCAGGGAGTTTGTCAGCAGGAATTTTTCGCAGGAAGAAATGGTTATCCAAACAGAAAGGCTGTATTTGGAATGCGTAAATTAAAGATCGCAATTATCGTTTTCGGGCTGGTATTTTTAGCCGGCTTAATGCTGGCGAATTTTCTGCGCCGGATTTACGTGGTGCCGATATTGGCATATCATTCCATTAACCCCGTAGAAAATCCCCGCATAGAAAGATTAATTGTACCCCCCGAGGTTTTTGAACGGCAGATGCGTTTTTTAAAAGAACACCGCTATAATGTTATGCCCTTAGAGGCCCTGGCGGATTTAATCAGGGCAAAAAAGAGGATTCCCGGCCGCACCTGCGCGATAACTTTTGACGACGGCTACAAGGATAATTATACTTACGCCTTCCCCATACTGAAAAAATACAATCTGCCGGCAACTATGTTCGTGATTATTAATGAAGTGGGCCGGACGCAGAATGACCGGCTCAGCTGGGATGAGCTAAAAGCTATGCAGGCGTCCGGCATAATTACCATTGGCAGCCATGCCCTGGGCCCGGAACCGCTTATCAATATTAAGTCAAAGGCCGATTTAAAAAGCCAGATATTTGATTCTAAAAAGATATTAGAAGCCAGGTTAGCTAGGCCGGTCAATATGTTTTGCTATCCCGAGGGCAGGTTTAATGAAGAAATCCGCCAATTAGTAGTGGATGCCGGATATAAACTGGCGGCAGCTACTTCTCCCGGTAGCAATTTTTCCAAGGATGACGTATTCCTCTTGAAGAGGCTAAGGATTTCCAGGAATTGCAATAACTTATTTATTTTTTGGTTTAAGCTTTCAGGATATTACACTTTTTTCAAGGAGCGCCGCCATGGCCGGTAAGCGTATCCTTATCTTTAACGTAAATTGGCTGGG
>VGKK01000108.1 GCA_016867095.1 Candidatus Omnitrophota bacterium
AGCCGGCTGCGGGAACCGTGCCCGCTCCTTGCCTTTACGTCCCTCGAAATCCCAGCCAACCAGCCGTGATAACGGCATTAACTTGATATTCCAAAATGGAATTTCAAGAGTAAATAAAAGGGACGGTTCTAGTTTTAATTAGCTTAGCGGGTGGCGAGGCATGTTTCGAGCGGCACGTTAGGAAAGCCGAGCGGGCATGGTTCGCCAGCTAAGCAGGAAGTAGCGAGAGCGAGGCTTTCCGCTCGAGCGCAGATTTTCCGCGCCGGGGAAAATCAAGCGGTGACGCGAGAAATATGCCTCGGCAGGACCCGCTACCCAGACAAGACAGACGCAGCAGGGGGCATTTAGACAGAGCAGAGTCGCTAAAACCGAATAAATATGAGTAAATTAGAGGATAAAATAAAAGGCCTGCCGCAGGCGCCGGGGGTTTATATTTTTAAGGATGCCGCGGGTAAAATTCTTTATATCGGCAAGGCCAAGTCGCTGAGGAAAAGGGCGCAGTCGTATTTTAACCGGCCGCTGGACGCAAAGACTCAGGTAATGGTTTCTAAGGTCGCGGATATAAACTACAGGCTGGCTCCTTCTGAAAGCCAGGCGGAGATTTTAGAGGCAGCCTTAATTAAGGATTATCAGCCGCAATACAATATTGATTTAAAGGACGATAAATCTTTCCCCTTGGTGAAAATCACCAGTGAACAGTTCCCTGTTGTATCTGTCTGCCGCCGGAAAAAGCCCGTGGCAGGCGACCTGGCTTTATATTTCGGCCCTTATACCGATGCCAAGGCCCTGCGCCAGGTTATGAAATTAATGCGCAGAATTTTCGGGTTCAGGTCTTGCAAGAAGCTGCCTAAACAGGCCTGCCTTTATTGGCGCCTTGGCCTTTGCCCGGCGCCCTGTATCGGGAAAATCACTCCCGAAGAATATTCCTCAAGAATAAAGAATATTATCCTGTTTTTGACTTCTCAATATGAAGAATTAATCCAGGGGCTTTCTAAAAAGATGAAAGAGGCGGCGGCCAGGAAAGATTTTGAGGCGGCTGCCGAGATGCGCGACCAGCTGAATGCCCTGGGCAGCATTGGAGAGGGCCGCAATCATTCCGTTAGTTTCAACGAACTGGAAGACCTGAAAAATTTATTAAAGCTGGATAAATTGCCGGAAAGGATAGAGGCGTTTGATATCTCAAATATTTCCGGAAAGCTCGCTACCGGCTCAATGGTGAGTTTCTATAAGGGCGCGCCGGATAAAAATAACTACCGGCGCTTCCGTATCAAAACCGTGCCAATGATGGATGATTATAAATGTTTGAGTGAGGTGGTGCGCCGGCGTTACGCGCGCCTTATTGCAGAAAAGTCGCGCCTGCCGGATTTAATCCTTATTGACGGCGGCAGGTCGCATCTTTTGACCGCGGATAAGGAACTTAAAAAATTAAGCCTGCAAATAAATATTGCCGCTATTGCCAAGCCTCCGAGAGAGATCCGGGATAACCGCAAAGATAATATCTATATCAGGGGGAGAATAAAACCTATCAGGTTAAAGTCTGACACGCCGGCATTAAACCTGGTTCGCAAAATCCGCGATGAGGCGCACCGTTTCGCGGTTAAATATCACCGGCTCTTGCGCAGAAAAAAGATAATCGGTAAATGAATTTAGGTGACAAATACGTAAGTTGTAAGTCACAAGTCACCCTTCGACTGCGTCCCTCGACAAGCTCGGGACTTCGCTCAGGGCAGGCAAGTCACAAGTAAAAAGTAAAAATTTTTAAAACTTTTAAATTTTGCCTTGAACTTTTTACTTTTGCCTTTTGAGTTTTGACTTAACTACATGACCTCTTTTGCTAAGAGAGTTTATCGGATACTTCTAAATATACCGCTGGGCCAGGTGCACAGCTATAAATGGGTGGCTAAAAAGGCGGGCCGGCCAAAGGCCTGGCGGGCAGTGGGGCAGATATTAAAGCATAATCCCTGGCCTTTAATTATCCCTTGCCACCGCGTTGTCGGGTTCGGCGGCGAGCCGGGCGGCTATATCTTCGGAAAGAGAATGAAAAAGAGGCTCTTAAATCTAGAAAGACAAATAAAGGAATTAGTGTTATAATATATTTAATAATAGTAAGATAACATCTTGAAAGCGAATATCAGAAGACCAGAGCATTAGAGCGGGATTATCAGAGTATCAGATTATCAGAAAAAAACGCGAAATTGCCTTATTTCTGTTATTCTGATAATCTGATTTTCTCGCTCCGATATTCTGATAGTCTGATACTCGCAATTAGTCAGAGCTATAACTAGATATATTATGCAGGAGGCTAGCCATGTCTATAAGAAAATTATTGGCAGAGATGGTGGAAAAAGATGCTTCGGATTTATTTTGCCGCGCCGGCAGTGTGCCGCGTTTAAGGATATACGGGGATGTTGCTTCCGTCGGCGATAAGCCGTTGACCCTGGAGGAAATAATAAAGATCACCGAAGAATTGACCACGCCGGCGCAGAGGGAAAATTTTAAGAAGAATTTAGATATAGATTTCGCTTTTTACGAGGAAGAGCTTAAGCACCGGTTCAGGGTCAGCATTTTTATCCAGCGAAGCTCTCCTTCTATTGTTATCAGGAGCGTGCGCAGCGCCATTCAGGCCTTTGACGAGCTTAACCTGCCCGGCGAGGTATTAAAAAAATTGAGCATGGAAAAAAGAGGCCTGGTGCTTTTAACCGGCAGCGCAGGCAGCGGCAAATCCACTACCATTGCCAGCATGATTGATTATATTAACAGCAGTATTAACAGGCATATTTTGACAGTGGAGGAGCCCATTGAATTTATTTTTCAGGATAAAAATTGTATTTTTAACCAGAGGGAACTGGGCCTGGATGTTTCATCCTATCCGGTTGCCTTGCGCTCTTTTACCCTGCAAAGCCCGGACGTGATACTTATCGGCAACATCCGCGACCAGGAGACTATGTCTGCCGCCCTGACTGCCGCGGAAACCGGCGTGTTAGTTTTTAGCACCCTGCATACGATAAACGCCAGCCAGAGCGTGGAAAGGATTATCAATTTTTTCCCGCCGCATCAGCACGAACAGATACAAATCCAGCTATCTACATTGTTAAAGGGCATTATTTCTTTAAGGCTGGTCCCGTTGAAGGACCAGGCCGGCCGCATACCCGCTTACGAGGTGATGCTATTGACCCCGACGATAAGCCGCCTGATCAGGGAAGGAAAGGTCTGGGAGATACCCCAGTTTATTGAGGACGGCGCGATTTTCGGCATGCAGTCTTTCCGGCAGTCCCTCTTGAAACTGGCAAAAGAGGGAAAGGTCAGCGAAGAGGACGCGGCGAATTTCTCGGATAGTAAAGACGAATTTATACTCTCATTAAAGGGCATTAAGAAGGCATAAACATAATTAATAATATGATATAAATATTAAAAACAATGTGGAATAGCCTATCAGTATGTTAAAAACGAGTATCAGAATATCAGATTACCAGAACGAGATTATCAGAGAACCAGATTATCAGAAGAAGCATAAAATTTACCTATTTCTGATATTCTAATAATCTGATGCTCTCGCTCTGATGTTCCGATAATCTGATATTCGCAATTAACGAAAGCTACAACACATATTACAGGAGGTATTTATATGTTAGATCAGATTAAATTAAAACTGTCCTTAATACAGGCCCGCCTGGAATCATTACGAGGTTATCTTTGACATAGACAATAAGAAAAAACAAATAGCCGAACTTTCTGCGCGGATGTCGGTGCCGAAATTCTGGGATAACCAGGAGGCCTCTTCCGCGGTGGTAAAACAATTAAAGTCTTTGAAATTAGCGGTTGAGCCCTGGGAAAACGCCTTTAAGAAACAGGAGGAGTTGAAAGAGCTCGCCGAGATTTTAAAAGAAGAAGACCAGGATTTAATTGCCGATTTATCCCGGAGTATTGACGCGCTTTTCGGCGAGGTGG
>VGKK01000109.1 GCA_016867095.1 Candidatus Omnitrophota bacterium
ATTTTGTCTCAATATCCTGCCAGGGATCAGGCAGCCTTTGTTTTAAACCCAGCGAAACCTTGCCTGATTCCTTGTCCACATTTAAAATCATCACTTCAATCTTGTCTCCCAAGGCCACTATTTCCGACGGATGGCTGATCTTAAACCAGGACATATCAGTGATATGCAAAAGCCCGTCCACGCCGCCCAAATCCACAAAGGCGCCGAAATCAGTAATGGCCTTTACCGTGCCGGAAACTATTGCTCCTGCCTTTAACTCCTGCAATAACTTGCCCCTGGTCTCTTCTTTTTCCTTTTGCAGGGCTTCCCGGCGGGACAGAATCATACTGTGGCGCAGGTTATTTATCTTGACAATCTTGAACTTAAAAAATTTGTTAATAATATCTTTGTCGGGAATGTTCTTAAAGGCGGATAACGAGGCAGGCAAGAACCCCTCTATGCCCATCACATCCACGAGAAACCCGCCTTTGACCTTTTTATTCACCCTGCCGTCGGCCAGGCCTGCCTCGCGGTGGCCCTGGATAATCTTATCCCAACCCTGCATTTGCGCCGCTTTTTCGCGGGAGAGGACAATCATGCCGGCGTCGTCCTCTACGGAATCCACAAAAAACTCCAGCTCTTTGCCTACTTCCAAATCGCCGGGATGAAATTCCGTTATACTCACCGTGCCTTCGGACTTAAAGCCCACGTCAACTAACGCCTCTTTTTGCGTCAAAGAAACAATCCTGCCCTTAACAATCTGGCCTTCGCGGATTATCCTGATACTTTGGTTATAAAGTTCCTCTAAATTAGATTTTGTTTCTGCCATTTATATTCCCCCTTATATTTTAATAATTTTTAAATTTAAGTAGCAACCCTAAATAATACTAAAACCCTAAACACTAAACTCTTTTTAACTTTTTTGCTTACACTTTTGACTTTTTACTTAAATAACATACCCCCTTTTCTTTAAGAATTTTTTTCCAACTGCCTGATATTGACCATAATTGTTTGCGCGATATCCTGATAGGGTAAATTCCTATCTATGGAAATCTCATGGCCAAAATAAACCGAAATCTTTACCCGCCGGATAAATCTGCCGCCTTTAGGCAAGGCTAAATCAGTCCCCTGCACAAAGCCAGGCACAACCGGGACATTGAGTTTGGCGGCCAAAAAACCAATGCCCGCGTGGGGCTGCGCCTGGTCGCCGTCAAATCTCCGGCTGCCTTCGGGAAATAAAAGTAAGCCATTGCCCTGCCTAACCCGGCGTATTGCCTGCTTCAAGGCAGACAAGTCTGCCGAATCCCTCTTCACCGGAAAACATCCTACCTGATAAAGGATCCAACTAAATAAGCGATTATAGAATAGCTCCTCTTTTGCCATATAATCCAGCCTGCGCGGGCAGGCGCTGCCTAAAACCAGCGGGTCTAAATAACTGACGTGATTGCCCGCTAAAATAAAGCCTCCTTTTTGGGGTATATGCTCTCTCCCGAATACCTGTATAGGAAAGATAGCCCTTAAAACCACAAGTGTAATCCACCTGGCAACCCAGTAAGACATGCCTATGAAATGGTCTTTCTGCCTAACTCTAATAACTTTCTGGCCTTTGGCAGGCTTGCTGCCTCCACATATACGCGCATTATCGGCTCTGTGCCTGAGCCCCTGAACATCAGCCAATCTCCGTCCTGGGAGATTAGCTTTATGCCGTCGTAATCCTTGACCGCGACTACCTTGCGGCCTAATAACTCCCCGGGCAAATTCTCTTTTTTCAGCTCAATTTTTCTATTCAGGCGCAAGTCCTGGCGCAGGTAATAATACCGGCCAAACTGCTTTTCCATTTCATTGAGAATCTTTAAAATATCCTTATTGCGCCAGGCCATCATCTCCACCAGCAATAATCCCGCCATCGTGCCGTCGCGCTCCGGGATATAACCCTTAACCCCCATGCCTCCCGCCTCTTCGCCGCCGGCGACGATATCCTCGGTTTCCATCAGGGTGGAAATATATTTAAAACCAACCGGGGTCTCATAAAGTTTAACCTTAAGATAACTGGCGATATTATCAATCATATTGCTGCCGCAAATAGTTTTTACAATGCCGCCGGGCCAGCCCCGGTCCTGGTGAAGATGCAGCGCCAAAAGCCCCAGGATTTTCTGGGGGTGGATAAAAGTCCCGTCTCCGGCAACCGCGGCAATCCTGTCGGCGTCTCCATCAAGGGCGATGCCTAAGTCAAATTTTTCTTTTTTAACCCTTGATTTCAAATCTTCCAGGTTTTCCTCAACCGGCTCCGGCCGCCTGCCGCCAAAAGAGGGATTAATGGTATTACGCATAAATTCTACCTTGATATCTGTCCCTTTTAGAATCGGGGCGACAAAGCTGTTTCCCGAGCCGTACATCGCGTCCACCAGGACCTTGAACTTCTTGCGCGCTATCTTTTTTAAATCAATATATCCGCGGATAAACTTCACGTAATCGCTAACCAGGTCAACCTTGTCTATTCTGCCGTCCTGATGCGGGGTTTCTTTTACCGGAGTTCTTCCCAGGCGGCTTTCCACCTCGCGGGTGATTTCCGGGCTGGCCGCCCCTCCGGAGGCAGTCTTGATTTTAAAGCCGTTGTATTCGCTGGGATTATGCGAGGCGGTAATCATAATCCCCAAATCCATCCCTCTCTTTTTAACGGCAAAACTCAGAGTCGGGGTAGGCACTGGACGGTCTGAAAGCACCACACGAATGCCGTTATTTTTAAAAATCTCAGCCACAATCTCGGCAAAGCAGCCGGACATAAAACGCGTGTCAAAACCCACAGCCGCTTTTTTATCCGGGCCTAAATAGTCCGCCACTGCCTGCGCTAAAATCTTTAAATTTTTAAAGGTGTAATTATCACCGATTACCCCCCTCCAGCCATCCGTGCCAAATCTAATTTCCTGGTTATTACCTTGCATTTCTGATCCTTTCCATCGCCACTTTTACGTTATCTGCGCCAAATATATAAGAACCGGCAGCCAGGATATTTGCCCCGGCCTTAATCAAGCGGCCGGCTACCTTGTCGTTTACGCCGCCATCTACGGAAATACCCCCATCAAAGATTGCGCGCAACTGCTTAATTTTGGGTATTACCGACGGAATAAACTCCTGCCCGCTGAATCCGGGATTAACCGACATCACTAAAACAAAGTCCGCATAGGAGAGTACGCTCTTAATCCTGTTTAACGGCGTAGCGGGATTTAAGGAAACGCCCGCCCTTACGCCCTTTTTCCTTAATTTCGCGCTCTGCGCCTTAAACTTTGAACCGGATATGGTTTCAATATGCATAGTAATCATATTACTTCCGGCGCGCACAAAATCGTCAATAAAATTTTGCGGCTCCTCAATCATCAAGTGCACATCCAGGGGCAGCCTGGTCGTTTTGCGGATGTGCCTGACCACCACCGGCCCGATGGTAATATTCGGCACAAAATGCCCGTCCATCACGTCAATATGCAGCAAATCAGCTCCGGCTAATTCAACCCTTCTAATTTCCCTGTCTAAACAACTAAAATCCGCGGATAATATTGAAGGGGCAATTTTTATAGACATATTAATAAATTACAATATACAATACACAAATCACAAACAAATTACAATACCAAATGACCAAATTACCAAAAAGTTCTTTTAGCTAAAACGTGAATGTAGTTCATTGTGATTTCGGTATTTGGTATTGTTTGTAATTTGTG
Organism: Candidatus Omnitrophota bacterium; assembly: GCA_016867095.1. Lineage (GTDB taxonomy): Bacteria > Omnitrophota > Gorgyraeia > Gygaellales > Profunditerraquicolaceae > VGKK01. Next base: position 3,696 of record VGKK01000109.1, read on the forward strand.
ATTTGGAATTTGTCATTTATCATTTGAATTTAACCTATAGAGCTTATTCTTAATGATATATCTATATACAATATCCGGCACCAAATACCTGAAAGACCGCTTTTGCGCTATGGCGCTGCGTATTTCAAAGCCCGAGATATCCACCGCCCTGATAGGGATAGTGGCGATGTGCGAGGGTATCTTTTCCAGGGGATAACCC
>VGKK01000110.1 GCA_016867095.1 Candidatus Omnitrophota bacterium
AGGAGAGTGTAACCGCAAAAGCGCAAAAATAGAGATAAGATAGTGGCGCACACCGCAAAGGCGCAAAGAAAAAACTTTGCGGTTTAGCGGTGTAGAAAAAGGTTCAAAATTAATTTAGCGGTTTAGCGATAACAAAAAAGAAAAAACTTTGCGGTTTAGCGGTGTAGAAAAAGGTTCAAAATTAATTTAGCGGTTTAGCGATAACAAAAAGGAGAGTATAACCACAAAAGCGCAAAAATAGAGATAAGATAGTGGCACACACCGCAAAGGCGCAAAGAAAAAACTTTGCGGTTTAGCGATAACAAAAAGGAGAGTATAACATAAATGGCAAGGTACATAAACGCGGTCTGCAGGTTGTGCCGCCGCGAGGGTGAAAAATTATTCTTAAAAGGCACCAAGTGCAATACGCAGAAGTGCCCGATAACAAAGAGGGCTTACGCCCCCGGCCAGCACGGTTCAAACAAGCCCAAGCTTTCCAATTACGGCTTGCAGCTGAGGGAAAAACAAAAAGTAAAAAGGATTTACGGCGTCCTGGAAAAACAGTTCCGCAGGTATTTTACGCTGGCTTCAAAATCAAAAGGCGTAACCGGCAAAGTGCTCCTGCAGATATTGGAGAGAAGGCTGGATAACGCTATATTCAGGGTAGGCTTTGCGGTTTCCCGGGCGCAGGCCAGGCAGATTGTGCGCCATAATCTCGTCCAGTTAAATTCCCGGCGGGTCAATATCCCTTCCTGCCTGATTAGCGCCGGAGATATCATTCAGATAAAGTCAAAAGAAAACGCGCAAAAAAAGATCAGGGAGAACCTGGAGCTCAGCAAGGACAGGGGTATTCCTTCCTGGCTGGAGCCGGACACAAAAGAATTGAAGGCCAAGGTATTAAGGCTGCCGGAAAAAGAAGATATCCAGCAGCCGATAGAAGAGCAGCTGATTGTAGAGTTGTATTCTAAGTGAGGCCACAACTTATAGAAAGAATAATACTGCTATAACTTATGTCGTACTTGCCGCAGAAAGCGGCATACCGAGCTTTCCGATAAGCTCGGGTGTTGCCGCAGAAAGCGGCATACCGAGCTTTCCGATAAGTTCGGGTGTTGCCGCAGAAAGCGGCATACCGAGCTTTCCGATAAGTTCGGGTGTTGCCGCAGAAAGCGGCATACCGAGCTTTCCGATAAGTTCGGGTAACGTGCTCCATAAGTTATGTGCTCATTTAAGGAGGAATAGATGGGTATAAAGTGGAGAGATTTTCAACTGCCAAAACGCCTGGAGTGTGATGAGTCCAGCTATACCAACACCTACGGTAAGTTTTCCGCGGCTCCTTTTGAAAGAGGCTACGGGGTGACCCTGGGGAATTCGCTCCGGCGGGTCCTGCTTTCTTCAATAGAAGGCAGCGCCGTGACTTCCATTAAAATTTCCGGCGTCCAGCATGAATTTGCTACTATACCGGGCGTGCTTGAGGATATCCCGGAAATAGTGCTGAATATAAAAAACCTTGTTTTAAATTCGCACTCAAAGATACCCAAGATCATATACATTAAACGCGACACAAAGGGCGAAGTAAAGGCAAAGGATATTGAGGTGGACGAAACCATAGAAATAATTAATCCGGACCTGCATATCGCCACTCTAACCAAAGATACCAAGTTTCACGTGGAGATGGAGGTTGCCAAGGGCAGGGGCTATTTGCCGTCGGAGCTGAACAAAAAAGAGGATACCCCTATCGGCACAATCCCCATTGACTCAATATTTACTCCGATAAAAAAGGTAAATTATACGGTGGAGAATACGCGCGTCGGCCAAAGGACAGATTACGATAAATTGATATTAGAAATCTGGACAAGCGGAGCGATAAACCCGAAGGACGCGCTGCTGTACGCTTCCAATATTCTGCAAAGGCATATGGATGTCTTTGTCAATTTTGGCCAATTGCCCGAAGAGGCGGAGGAAGAGCCGGAGATGAGCCGCGAGGAAGCCGCTATGTATGAGAAATTAAGGCTCCCCATATCGGAACTGGAATTGTCGGTAAGGAGCTCAAATTGCCTCAGGGAGGCCAGTATAAAGATTATCGCCGATTTGGTAAAAAAGAACGAAGAAGAGATGCTGGGTTTCAAGAATTTCGGTAAAAAATCGCTAAATGAAATAAAAGAGCTCCTGGCCGGGATGGGATTGACGCTAGGCATGCAAATTGACCCCAAAAAACTAAAGAAGTAAGCGAGTAAAAAATGAGACATAGAAGAAAAAGACTGCAACTGAATCGTTTTACCAGCTGGCGCCAAGCCACGCTGAAATCCCTGGCGCGGAATTTACTTATCCAGCAGAGTATTAAGACTACGCAGGCAAGGGCCAAGGCGGCCAGGCCGCTGGCGGATAAACTTATTTCTCTGGCCAAGGCTAACACCCTTACCGCGAAAAGACGCGCCTTTCAGCTGCTCGGCGACCATAAGCTGGTGAGTCTGCTTTTTACGGAGATAGGCCCGCGTTTTAGCAATAAAATCGGCGGATATACCCGTATCCTTAACCTGGGGCAAAGACAGGGAGATAACGCCAAGCTGGCCATCCTGGAACTTACCGAAAAAAAGATTAAAGAGGCTAAAAAGCCCAAGAAGGATAAGGAAATTGAAACGGAGAAACAGCCCGAGGCAGTTTCTAAAGAGGCGTTAACCGAAGAACCAAGGCCCAAGACCGAGGCCGCGGTTAAAGAAAAACTCCCGATTACCAAGAAGCCTTCCAAGAAATTTTTGGGTGGCCTGCGGAATATCTTTAAAAAAGAAAGAGATTCCCTGTAAACCCCGCGCCTCTTCCGGAAAACCTCGTTCTTTAGAATGAGGTACGGGGTAAACCTAGAGAACCAATAGCATGCGTATAGATACCAGGCTATCGGAGCGGGTTAGAAAAATAAATCCTTCCTCAACCCTTGCCATAACTACCAAGGCTAAAAAATTAAAAGCCGAAGGCAAAGATGTCGTCAGTTTTGCCGCCGGAGAGCCTGATTTTGACACTCCCGATTTCATTAAAGACGCCGCCATAGAAGCAATAAAGGCGGGCTTTACCAAATATACCCCCACTACCGGCATCCCCGAATTAAAAAAAAATATCTGCGATAAATTTAAAAAAGATAATTCCCTGGAGTACGCCCCCAACCAAATAGTGGTTTCCTGCGGGGCAAAGCACAGCATATTTAATGCCTTGTTTGTTTTGCTGAACCCCGGCGACGAAACCCTGATACCTTCTCCTTATTGGGTGAGTTATCCGGAAATGGCGCATCTTTGCGAAGCAAAACCGCGGATTATTAATACCCGGCCGGAAAATAATTTCAAGATGACCCCCGAAGAACTGCAGAAACATATCACCTCAAAGACCAAGGTTTTGATACTGAATAGCCCGTCCAACCCTACGGGCTGTGTATATACCCTTGAGGAATTGCGCCAGATTGCCAAAATTTGCGTGGCCCGGAGGATTTTTGTGATTAGCGACGAGATTTACGAGAAGCTCATCTATGATAATTTAAAGCACGTCTCCATCGCTTCCCTGGATAAGGATATCTACGGCTTGACCATTACGGTCAACGGCGTATCCAAAAGCTTTTCTATGACCGGATGGCGCATCGGATACCTGGCCGGCCCCGCGGATATAGTTGAGGCGATATCTAAATTACAGGACCACTCCACTTCAAATCCCGCCTCAATCAGCCAGAAGGCGGCGGCCGCGGCCTTAAGCGCTTCGGATGAATTTTCCGGCGCTATCTGCCGGGAATTTCAAAAGAGAAGAGACTACATTATTGGCCGGCTAAAAGATATTAAAAAAATGAGTTTTATCATTCCTGAAGGCGCGTTTTATGTATTCTGCGATATTTCTAAGACCGGGCTTGACTCTCTGGCTTTTTCCGGCCGGCTGCTT